>JAKEHZ010000173.1 GCA_022614735.1 Acidobacteriota bacterium
GAGGGGAGAGTTTTTTCATTTTCCAAATCCGCAATCCGCAATCCGCAATCCGCAATCCGCAATCCGATCACCCACTCCCCCACTCTCCCGCTCTATAAAATGGATGTTAAAGGTCAAAACATTCTGGTTGTCGGTCTGGCGCGTAGTGGTGCGGCGGCGGCGGAATTTTTGGCCCTGCGTGGCGCTCAGGTGACCGTCAACGACGCTAAGCCGGAAGGCGAATTGAAGGACGCGCCGGCTCTGCGCGAAAAGGGTATCAAGATCATCGCCGGATCACATCCGGCTGAGCTCTTTGAAAATTCGGATTTGATTGTGGTGAGCCCTGGAGTCCCGCTCGCGCTCGATCCATTCCAGAAAGCTCGTGCGGCCGGAGTGTCGATCATCAGTGAAGTCGAATTGGCTGCGCGATTCCTGCGCGGTCGGCTCATCGGGGTTACCGGGTCAAACGGCAAGACAACCACGACTACTTTGATTGGGGAACTACTCAGAAATGCCGGATTTGCGGCACAGGTCGGTGGCAATATCGGGACACCCCTCATCTCGCTTGTCACGACCTCGTGCAATGATGGTCTCACCGTGGTTGAGCTGAGCAGCTTTCAACTGGAAGCAGTCGATCGATTGCATCTGTTCGCCTCGGTGCTGCTCAATATCACTCCCGATCACCTTGATCGTTACGCTACATTGGAGGAATACGCGGCGGCCAAGGCCAAGATCTTTCGCAATCAGACACCTAATGATGTGGCCGTGCTGAACGCTGATGACGAACGCGTCTCGATGATGAGCAATATGACGGAAGCGAGCGTCGTCTTTTTCAGCCGAAAGCGCGAGCTTGACCAAGGCGTCTTTCTGCGCGGACAAGAAATTGTAAACCGCATCGATGGACGAGAGCAGGTGATGGTCACTCGCAACGAAATTTCGTTGCGAGGTGACCACAACCTGGAAAATGTCATGTCGGCTCTGGCAGTTGGACTGGCTTGCGGCGCATCCCCTGATTCAATGCGCGAGACGGTCCGTGCCTTCAGAGGCGTCGAGCATCGCCTGGAGTTCGTCGCTGAGATAAACGGCGTGAAATTTTACAACGACTCGAAGGCGACCAACGTTGATGCGGCTATCAAATCGCTCGAGGCATTTACTGGTGGACTCATTGCGATCTTCGGCGGTAAAGACAAGGGCAGTGACTATTCACTGCTCGCTCCGTTGGTTCGGGAACGCTGCGAGCACGTGATACTGATCGGCGCCGCTACGGAGAAGATCGCGGCAGCGCTCGAGAATACGAGACCGATTCACCGCGCTGCGACGCTGCGCGAAGCAGTCGAGACAGGTTTCAAGCTGAGCAAGCCGGGAGGCATCGTGCTGCTCGCTCCGGCCTGTGCGAGCTTCGATATGTTCGATAATTACGAGCATCGCGGGCGAGTATTCAAAGAGGTGGTGAGGAATTTGAGATCTGAGATTTAAAAAGGATTGAGAATACGAAACAAACGAAAAGTTGAGTATTTTTCGTTTGTTTCGTCTGTTTCGTTTGTTTCGTATTCTCTCTTCCGAAGATTCGAGATCGGGTAATGGTTCAGAGGAAGCGTAAAAATCTGTTAAAGACCGTGGAAGAGTTGCGCTGGGATTTATGGCTCGCTGTGACGACGATTGGTCTTGTGATCTTCGGCGTTGTCATGGTCTACAGTGCGTCGGCGGCGACCAGAAGCCCGCACAAATTTTTATTGGCTCAGATCGCATGGGCAACGCTCGGGTTGATTGTGATGGCTCTTCTGCGGCGTATTGATTATCACCATTATGCGCAGCCCGGTTTCATTTATGGCTTTCTGATTATTTGCGTCATCCTGCTCTTGATCGTTTTTTTGTTTCCCGCAGTCAACGGAGCGCATCGCTGGTTGACTTTCAAAGGGCTATCGGCACAGCCATCTGAGCTGGCGAAGATCGCACTTGTGATCTTTCTCGCGTGGTTTTTGTCGGAGCGCGGGCGCGATGGAGAGTTGGATGATTTCTGGGCAACAGTCGCACCGGCAACAGTTGTGATGGGGATACTCGGGCTATTGATTCTCAAGGAACCAGACCTGGGGACGACGCTGATGCTTGGCGGTATCTTCATCATCATGATGTTCGCGGCCGGTGTCCCGCTCAGGCACTTGCTCAAACTTTCACCATTCTTGCTGTTGGCGGTCATCTGGCTGGTCGTGAGAGTGGCGTGGCGTTGGGATCGAGTCAAATCCTTTCTCGATCCGGAAAGCGATCCACTGGGGAAAGGCTATCAAGTCTTGCAATCGCTAATTGCCGTGGGCTCTGGTGGATTACACGGGCTCGGTTTCGGACAGAGTAAACAGAAGTTTTCGTTTTTAATCGCGCCACAATCGGATTTCATCTTCGCGGTAATTGCTGAAGAAGTCGGTCTCGTCGGTGCGGCAACGCTCGTGCTGGCCTATGGTTTATTGCTATGGCGCGGTCTGAGGGCTGGTCGACGCGCACCGGACCGCCTGGGGGAATTGATTGCGATCGGTTTGACGACGGGGTTGGTCGGACAAGCGTTCTTTAACATCAGCGTGGCTTTGAACCTTCTGCCAGCAAAAGGAATCACATTGCCATTTGTCAGCGCAGGCGGTTCTTCGCTGCTCGTTGCACTCGCAGCCGCCGGCATCTTGTTGAACATCTCTGAGCAGGGGAAGTGATTGCGGAATGCGGAATGCGGAATGCGGAATTTCAAGTCGCGGTTCGAATGATTTTAACGGAAGGTGAAGTTGAAAATAGGGACGAAATGAATAGCAAATCCGCAATCCGCAATCCGCAACCCGCGATCAGTAATCCGCAATCTGCAATGACTGTGATCATTGCGGGTGGCGGAACCGGTGGTCACATCTATCCCGGTATCGCCATCGCGCAGGAGTTCAAGAGGCGTAACGCTGAGACGCAGGTATTGTTTGTCGGCACGGCTCGTGGGATGGAAGCTAAGATTGTTCCTCGTGAAGGCTTCGAGTTGAAGATGATCGAGGTGGGAGCGCTGAAGCGTGTAAGTCAGATCGAGCGCGTCAAAGCGCTATTGATCTTGCCGAAAAGCTTCCTCGCCGCCCGTTCTTTGATCAAAAAAGTCAAACCTGATCTCGTTATCGGCGTTGGCGGTTATGCCTCCGGACCGGTGGTGTTGATGGCGGCCTTGATGGGTCTGCCGTCTTTGGTGGCAGAGCAGAATGCGCTGCCGGGCTTCACTAATCGCATTCTCGCGCGGTTTATCGGAGCGGCTGCGGTCTCGTTTGAAGAAGCGAGAAACTTTTTCGGAGCAAAGGCGGAGATAACGGGCAATCCGGTGCGCGCGGAGTTTTTCGATGTTCCATTGAGAGAGCCGGGTGAAGTGATCCACGTTTTAATAACCGGCGGCAGTCAAGGCGCGCACGCGATCAACAATGCGATGATGAGCACGTTGCCGTTGCTCACCGGAGAGAAAGACCGTCTCTCGTTCACACATCAGACCGGCGAAAAAGATTTCGAGGAGGTCCGAGCGGCTTATGAAAAATCCGGCTTGAAAACCGAGGTCAGGCCTTACCTCGAGGAGATGGTCGCCGAATTCGATCGCGCTGACCTCGTGATTTGCCGTGCGGGAGCGACAACGATTGCTGAACTTGCTGCCGCGGGAAAGCCGGCCATCATGATTCCATTACCATTTGCGGCCGATGATCATCAGCGTAAGAATGCCGAAGCTGTTGAGCGAGCCGGAGCCGGAAGAATGATTTTGCAGTCGGAATTGACGCCCGAACGCCTGGCACAGGAGTTATTATGGCTTGCCAACGATCCCCTGCAATTGAGCCGAATGGCCGAGGCAAGCAAGAAGTTGGGCCATCCGGATGCGGCGGCTCGTGTGGTTGATTTGGCGATGAGGATCAGTGAGAAGGCAAAAGGCAAAAGTTAAAAGGCAAAAATAAAGAAGAAAGTTCCGATTTTTGACTTTTGACTTTTGACTTTTGACTTTTGATTTTTGATTTTATGTTTAAGAAGTACCAGCACATCCATTTCGTAGGAATTGGCGGCATCGGAATGAGCGGCATAGCCGAGGTGTTGCTCAATTTGGGCTATCACATCTCGGGTTCGGATGTTCGTCACTCGCCGATTACCGAACGTTTGGAGAGGCTGGGTGCAAGTGTCTATGAAGGCCACAGAGCGATGAATATAGAAGGCGCACAGGTCGTTGTCACGTCGACTGCGGTGCGACCGGACAATCCCGAAGTCGTTGAGGCAGTTCATAAACAGGTTCCCGTGATCCCGCGAGCGGAGATGCTCGCGGAGTTGATGCGGTTGAAATACGGCATTGCCATCGCCGGTTCGCATGGAAAGACGACGACGACTTCGATGGTAGCGACGGTGCTCGATCGCGCTGGCGTTGATCCGACGATTGTCGTCGGCGGGCGTGTCAATACTCTAGGCAGCAACGCTAAACTGGGGCGGGGCGATTTTATGGTCGTCGAAGCCGATGAGAGTGATAAAAGCTTTCTCAAACTCTCGCCGACCATAGCGGTTGTAACTAATATTGACATGGAGCATCTCGATTTTTACAAAGACATAGAAGAGATACGCTCCTGTTTCGTCCAGTTCGTCAACAAAGTGCCGTTTTACGGCTCGGTGATCATCTGTCTTGACGATCCGAACATTCAGATGATCATTCCGCAGATCGCGCGGCGGGTGATTACCTACGGCATGCGCGCGCACGCCGAGATATCAGCCGGGGACGTGCAGGCCGCACGTGAAAATTTCGGCTCAGATTTTGCAGTGCGCCACAAAGGCGAGGAGCTCGGACGCATCAAGCTCAATGTGCCGGGTGAGCACAATGTTTGCAATGCGCTCGCGGCCGTTGCGGTCGGTCTCGATCTCGAAATTGATTTCAGCGTCATCTCCCATGGGCTGGAATCTTTCCGGGGCACAGAGCGGCGATTTCAGATCAAGGGAATGATTGATGTGGATCGCGGAAATATCCTGGTGGTCGACGATTACGGCCATCATCCGACAGAGATTCGGGCGACTTTGGCAGCAGCAAAAACGAGCGGGCGTCGTCTGGTTGTGCTCTTTCAGCCACACCGTTACACGCGCACGGCGGCCCTGCACGAAGAGTTTGCACGGTCATTTTACGATGCAGATGTTGTCTTACTCTGCGACATCTATGCAGCGAACGAAGACCCGATTCCGGGAATTACCTCGCAGAAGCTGGCTGAAGAGATTGAGAAGTTCGGCCATCGCAACGTACGCTATATCGGTGGAGTGGAGCAGGGAAAAGAGGCTTTGCTCGAGATAGCGCATCCGGGCGATCTGGTGATGACGCTCGGCGCAGGCAGCGTGTGGCGCGCCAGCGATGGCTTTCTGGAAGCGATGACCGATAAATAATTGGGACAGTGCAAAGATCTGGGGTGTGATTAAGCAGTAAAAGCAATGGGGACACCACGCAATCGACAACCAAGACAATCGGATCAGACTGATCGGACTGATCAAATGGATCAGTCCAACCAGGAGGCCATTGACGCTCAGGGACAGCTGACCGAGGCGAGCGAACTCGCGGAGCGCCATCGTCGCACCAGCAAGCACCGGGCGCCGCTGCAAAGCGGGAGGGTGCCACAGAGGAAGCCGAGGCAAGAGCAGTCGGCCAGGCCTCAACAGCAACAGCTGCCGTTACGTAAATCCGGTTCGCTGGTCGATCGGCTCTCACCCGATATTTTCACGAACCGAATCATACGCACGTTCTGGGCAATCGGCGTTGGGATGATTGTCATTGGGATAGTAATTTTTCTCTATTTCATTTTTGCCGGTTCGCGGTTCTTCGCGCTTCGGACGATTGAGGTTCAAGGCAACGTCTTGCTAACGCGTGAGGAAGTAGAGTCAATCGTCGGAAGAGTTGCTGAGAAAGGCGTGGTACGAGCCGATCTCAATAAGATCCGCGAAGAACTGGAAGTCAAAGACATTACTAAAGATGTAATTGTCACACGGTTGCTTCCGGATATGATCAAGGTAGTTATCAAAGAGCGCGAGCCATATGCACTGGCACGGCGGGCTGATGGTTCAGTTGGGTGCGTTGACCGCGAAGGGAATATCTTCGGAGACCCGTCGCTTTTCAGATCGAGGCCAGTCATGCCATTGATAAATGGGCTGGCGGAACGCGGGGAGCGCTCAGAAGAGATCAACAGACAGCGCCTCATGACCTATCAGAAATTGCTTTCAGAGCTCGATGGATCACAGCCACCGCTCTCGTCGCGGATTGATGAAGTCTATTTCGACGATGTGCAGGGCGTGCGTGTGATTCTGGCCGACTCGCGCATCGCGGTCTTTCTCGGAAAAGAGGATTTCCGTATGCGACTCAATGCTGCGCTCGATGTGCTCGACGCCATCAGGCGCCGGGATGCCGAAGCTCTCAACGTCCTCAGGATCGGCGATGCTGAGAAGCTGATAAGCGGAGCCAAGATCTCATATCTCAACGCCACGATCCCCAAACGTGTGGTCGTGGGGTTGGAAGAATAATAGTCTGGAGTCCGGGATCCGGAGTCCGTTAACAGGCGGGCAACTGTGACCTTCGACTCCGGACTCCGGACTCCAGACTCCGGACTTTATCTGAGGTGGATAGATGCCAAGACCAAATTCTCCAATCGTCGGACTGGATATCGGCACAACGAGTGTGCGTGTGGTGATTGCCGAAGTAATTGATGGTGAGCCCGAAATTGTCGGCATCGGAGATGCCGAATCGAGAGGGCTTCGCCGAGGCGTCATCAGCAAACCCGATCTTGCGGTCGATGCCATCAAACGAGCGATTGAAAACGCCGAGCGGATGTCAGGCCTGACGGTCAATCATGTCTATGTGGGACTCGCCGGTTCTCATATCAAGGGCGAGAACAACGAGGGGGTGATAGGTATTCCGGGGCGCCACCGCGAGATCACGCGCGAAGACATCAAGCGCGTGATCGACTCGGCCTGCGCGATTTCGATTCCCTCCGGGCGTGAAGTGGCCGACGTCTTACCGCAAGAATACAAGGTAGATGAGCAGGAGGGGATTGACGATCCACTTGGGATGCTCGGCTCCCGCCTCTCGGTCTCTGTTCACATTGTGACAAGCCCGGTTGCGGCCAAGCAGAACGTCATCACCAGCGTCAATCGTGCAGGCTTTCACGTCGCCGATGTCTATTTATCGCAACTCGCTGCTGCCGAGGCGATCCTGACCGATGAAGATAGAGAGTTTGGTTCAGCAGTGGTAAATATCGGTGGCGAGACGACGAGCCTGGCAATTTATCAGCGCGGGTCTGTCTGGCATACGACTGTCTTCCCGCTGGGCGGCAGTCATTTCACCAATGACATTGCGGTTGGTTTGCGCACGCCGATTCTCGAAGCTGAGCGCATCAAGCGCGAAGAAGGCTGCGCGTCACGAGCGGTTCTGACCGCAGAAGAGGCTGCGGATCTGATCGAGGTGCCGAGCGTCGGAGGACGAGCTCCTCGCGCCGTCTCACGACAGATCCTCTGCGACATCCTCGAACCGCGCGCTGAAGAGATACTTTCTCATGTGCAGGAAGAGATTCGGCATGCAGGCTTCGACCGCCAGTTGTCTTCCGGCGTCGTGCTCACCGGCGGCGGAGCGATGCTCAATGGGATAATCGAAGTCGCAGAGCAGGTTTTCAACGCTCCGGTACGCACCGGTGTGCCGGGCGGTTTCAACGGGCTGGTTGAAGAAATAGCTCAACCATTATACGCAGCAGCCGTGGGTTTGGTCGCGTATGGATTGCGCTGCGAGCAGGGTTTCAGCGGCACTAACCGCAGTCAGCCTCGTCGTGCCACAGTCCAACCGATCAAAGCTCGAGTTAAGTCGTTCTTCGGTATCCGAAGGTAATGATTGCGGATTGCGGGTTGCGGATTGCGGATTTGAGGAGAAACTTTCCGCAATCAATCCGCAATCCGCAACCCGCAATCCGCAATCATTTCATGTTGGCATTTCAATATATTGTGGTAAAATCCGTGGATAGCTACAAGATGGTGCGTAGGTCGAGATCGAAGATGGCAATCCGGGTTTCTAAACAGCTTCAACCGGAGGCGAGAATCTTTCGGTTTGAAGAGAGATTGAAAATCCTCGGCGATCAGAAATCTTATCAGGACGCCGAAATCTTTGAATCGAATTTGCTGATCCAAAATCGAAAAAGCCGATGCCCTCAGCCCGATTCTTCCCGTCAATGTTCGACAATTGCGGAAGCGCCCCAGGTTGAGTCGTATCGGTTGGAGTGTCTAAACCTCAGGATCTAGTTATTGGTCGAAGCTTGAGAGAAGCTTTAGACCAGAGAATTACGGTAGGAGGCGCAGGATGTCATTAGATGATCGTATGGGACTGAATTTCACTTTCGACGATGAGCCCCCCAGCGCTGGAGCGCGCATCAAGGTGATCGGCATTGGCGGCGGCGGCGGTAACGCCGTCAATCATATGATTGAAGCACACATCGAGGGAGTAGAGTTCCTGGTGATAAATACGGACCTTCAGGCTCTCAAAAGGTCCCACGCACCGGTTAAGCTGCAGATCGGCGCAAAGCTCACCAAGGGGTTGGGTGCAGGCGCAAACCCTGAGATCGGACGTGATGCCGCGCTGGAAGACACCGAGAAGATCCTTGAGGCGCTCGAAGGCGCAGATATGGTCTTCGTGACCGTCGGCCTTGGCGGCGGGACCGGGACCGGGGCTGCGCCGATCATCGCCTCGCTCGCGGCCGAGCTGGATGCGCTAACTGTCGCGGTTGTCACCAGGCCCTTCCAATTTGAAGGCCGCCATCGCAGCCGGCAGGCGGAGTCCGGGATGGAAGAATTGCGCTCGGTTGTCGACACTTTGATTACCATTCCCAACGAGAGGCTCAAACAAGCCGCAGATCGCAATATGTCGCTCGGCGATGCATTTAAGATGGCCGATGATGTCTTGCGTCAGGCGGTTCAGGGCATCTCTGATCTGATTACTATCCCCGGCTTTATCAACGTGGATTTTGCTGATGTCCGCGCCATCATGAAGGGAATGGGGATGGCACTGATGGGCACGGGCCACGCAGTCGGCGAGAACCGCGCAATGGATGCGACACAACGAGCGATATCAAGCCCGCTGCTCGAAGAGGCGTCGATCAACGGCGCGAAGGGCGTCCTGGTCAACATCACAGGCGGCACAGACCTCACGCTGTTTGAAGTCAATGAAGCAATGGAGGTCATTCACGACGCGGCAGATCCTGAAGCCAACATTATTTTTGGCAATGTGCCGGACGAACGGATGGCGAACGAGATGAAAATAACCGTCATCGCGACGGGATTCGAGAGACACCCGGCCGAAAAATTTCAGACACTCCCGGCTCGCACAGCTACTATCGGTGGTGGGGCCGCCGCGCCGCCGCGCAGCTCGTCTACAACTACCTCCAACCGGACTGCCATTGATCTTGATGTGCCCACATTCATTCGCAGAAAAGCGGATTAAGCTTGCGGATTGCGGATTGCGGATTTGAGAGAGATTTCTTAACCAATCCGCAATCCGCAATCCGCAATCCGCAAATAGCAATTTCCCACTTCATTCCCCCCATCCCCCCCATCATCCGACTTGCGTTGATGGATTTGATAAGGTAGCATTGCGACATCAACGAGCAACAGTATTGAGTTGTAATCGCCGGGGCGTCGAAACCGAGCGCCTGTGCTGATTCCCGTCAGGTTCCTCCGTTGATCTCTCGTGGGGTAGTTCTCATATCCGTGTTTAGTTTGGGGACAGGTTCGCCTCTTCTCAATCCATTCTGTGATTGGGTGCCAATTGACAATTCTTGCAACGCAACCTTAACTGCGCGGAAAACCTACGTAGAAAAAATGATTGAGTAAAAGAGGGACAGGTGCTCAGTGCTGAGGCTTAAATTTTCAGGCGGAGAGTCAGACTGCCTGTCATAACAATTGCTGGCCTCGAAGGAGGAGAAGATAAAGTGAACCGCAAATTGATTCGAACAACATTAGCTGAAGTTAAGGAAAGGGAAATGCAAGCGCGAGAGGCGCGTCGAGCCCCCGAGCCGCCGCCACAACGGGATCGGGATCGGGATCGGGATCGGGATCGGGATCGGGATCGGGAACACGCGCCGCAACCCTCACAACCGGCGCAGCCGAAGAAGAAGATTCCACCGGAGCAGACGAACGCCGAAAGCTTCTACTATAAAAAACAGATGGACTCCCACACTCCGATGGTGCTCGTCTTGCAGGACAATGAGAAATTGTTCGGCACAATCGAGTGGTATGATAAGAACAGCATTAAACTGCATCGTCTGGACGGGCCGAATCTGCTGATTCTTAAGCACAACATCAAGTATATGTATAAGGATCAGAAGGACGACGACAAGGAAGATTAGCCAGCGACAAATTATCGCCTTCACGGGACTGCTTTCGATATTGCGGGGGCAGGGAAGGGTCGATCATGCAGACGTGGTCGCCGCGATTAAATCGGCTGTGGATCTTTTTGAGCGAAAAAGATAGCCCTACATGCAATCGCGCCCTGCGATATCGAGAAGATGACGAGAGAAGACAAAACAAACGAAAAATCCCCAGCTTTTCCTTGGTTTTGTTTATTTCGTTTGTTTCGTCTTCTCTCTTCGCCTTGGTTGAGCGCTCTCCACGATTGAATGTAGAACTACCAATTTCGCGATTTTTGCGTTCTCTTGACCCTCAAAAGTTTATCGACGACGAGCGGCCTTCTTTGTCGTTTTCTTTGAGACGCTCTTCGCCGCTTTCTTCGCCGCTGCCTTCATGGCCTTCTTCGCCGCTTTCTTGACCGGCTTCTTAGAGGCTTTCTTAGCGGTCTTCTTCGCTGCTTTTTTAGCCGGTTTCTTCGCAGCTTTCTTCGCAGCTGCTTTGACGGCTTTCTTGGCCGGTTTCTTCGCAGCCTTTTTCACAGCCTTTTTCACGGCAGCCTTCGCAGCCTTCTTGGCCAGTTTCTTAGCCGGTTTCTTCGCGGCTTTCTTGGCCGCAGCTTTGGCCGCTTTCTTTGCCCTCTTTCGGGGTTTTGCTCCTGGAGTTCTCGCGGGTGGCGCGGCGGCAGGCGGCGCCTTCTCCGTTTCGGGTTCAGATGGAAGCGGGACTGGCATTGGTATCGGAACAGATCCGACACCTGCTATTACCGGCGTTGGAGCCTTCTTTTCTTCCTCTTCATCATCCAAATCATCATCGTCATCGCGCCCCCAGACTGGACGATCTGGCTTGGTAACCCCTGCATCATCATCTTCGATATCGAAATCGTCTTCGTCGTCCTCTTCATCCTTCAAGTAATCATCATCATCGTCATCATCTGACTCTCGCTTGCGATAATCATCGTCGTAGTCCCACGGATCGCGATCATCGTCGTCGAACTGAAGTGAATACCCTTTTGGCTCGTCAATCTGTGCAGTAGCAGAATACAGTTCATCCTGTTCATATCCTCCCACATTCAGTTCATCTTTATTCTCTTCGTTCTTACCCATGGTTATCCTCCTTGGAGGCTTTTAGGTTCAGCCTCTACGGTTACTGTTTATGCTGAAATTAACTGTTTTACTGCTGGCAAAATGCGGCGGAATTATATCACCTGGATTCTCAGCCGCCACTCGGAAGTGCAGATTATGGACGATATAAGGCAGATTGAAAAGTCAATCCAGAGGGCATTTCTGAGAATGAATTGTCGGTGAAATCTACGTTCCGCATTCTGGATTCCTCAATCCTAATGCTAAAATGTCAGGACTTCTGCCTCAGAAGCTGAAAGTGAAGATAGAGATGAAGGATGAAAAGATAGGAATTGGATTGGTTGGAACGGGTTTCGCACGCAGCGCACAAGCCCCGGCATTTAGCGTGTGTGAAGGTGCAGAACTGGTTGCGGTATGTAGCGGCCAGCATGAGAATGCACTCCGACTTGCTGAAGAATACGATATTGAGCACGCCTGCGAAAGTTACGAAGAGCTGATTGCGTTGGAAGAAGTTTCGCTTGTCGTGGTCTCGACGCCGCCTTCTTTACATCATTCGGTCACCCTTGCTGCTCTCGATGCAGGCAAGCACGTAATTTGTGAGAAGCCGATGGCGATGAATGTTACAGAGGCGCGAGAGATGACCGACCGCGCGGTATCGCGGCCGGGCCAGCTTACAATCATGGATCATGAATTACGGTTCAACCCGACCTGGCGAAGATTGAAAGAACTGGTGGATGGCGGATATTTAGGCGATCTTCACCACGTCAACGTATTGATCTCCACAGGTTTCCGTCATTCGTCACAACGGCCCTGGAGCTGGTGGTCAGAAAAATCTGCGGGCGGCGGCTTGCTCGGAGCGCTCGGTTCACACGCGATTGATGCTCTCCATTGGCTGTTTGGTGAGATCGAAGCCGTGAGCAGCACTGTTGCGACGATGATCCCTGAGCGTAAAGACCCGAAATCCGGCGAGATGAGACCGAATGAGACAGATGATTACTGCTCATTCCTGATCCGTTTCGCCCCCCATAACGGCCGAAACTCTCATGGCGCGGTCTTGCTCTCCGCCCTTTACGCGAGCGGGGGTAAGAATCAGGTTGCGGTGGTTGGCAGCAAGGGCTCGCTCGTTATGGAAGGAGAAGAGACCTTGATCGGCGCAATGGGCTACAACCAGCAGTTTGAAGATATGTCACTGACTGACCGGGCGCGTGAGATTTCAGTTGTGCCGGATAACATTTGGGCGCGTTCTTTTTACCATCTTGCTCGTGAAAGCGTTCAGGCCTTGCGCGAAGGCCGCACCGAGATCGCTCACGCTGCGACCTTCACCGATGGGCTTCATTGTCAGGAAGTGCTCGACGCGGTGCGACGTTCTCACGAAGAGCAAAGATGGATCAAGGTCCGCGATTAGCGGCCGTTTGTGATATATTGACCTCTTTGATCAACCACGGATTTACACGGATGCGACGGATTAACGCGGATTGAATCCGTGCAAATCCGTCGCATCCGTGTAAATCCGTGGTCGATTTGTACCAATCATATGAGCTTTCATTTAGTTTGGAATTTCAATTACAAATAATAGGGGATATTAAGTTATGGCCACTGTGAAACGTTTCAGCATCTTCTGTTCGAAATGCAATCAAAAATTTCCTGTCTTCGCCGCACTGCATCACAGTATCAACGTCGATGCCTGGGTTAAAGAGAAGGCCAGTAATCATGATTGTAAAGCCTTTGCTGAGCAATTGGTGAAAGAACGAGCCGCTCGTCCGATCAACCCTATTAAGGCATCGAAGAAAAGCTAAAAATAGTGGCTCTGCCGCCTTACATCTAACTTGAGAAGAATAAATCTATGGCAGCGAAAATCACGGTAAACAACAATGGCCCGTTGAAGATCGAAGGTGAGTTTGAGATCTTCGATGCCAACGGGAATAAATATGATCTGGCCGGACGAACGGTTATCAGCCTCTGTCGCTGCGGACAGAGCAACAACAAACCTTTCTGCGACGGCTCGCACGCGCGTTGCGAGTTCCAGTCGCAAGTCATCGCGACAATTCTCCCTCCGCCCAAACCAAAAGTGTAACAAAAGTGTAACAGGGGACGAAACAACCATGACTAAACCAGCCTCCACCACCGGCGCCGGATTGCGTGATGTAGTTGCCGCACCGAGCAGTATCTGCTTCATTGATGGTGAGAAGGGAATCCTCACCTATCGCGGTTACAACATACACGAACTGGCTGAGAATTCGACTTTTGAAGAGGTCATCTTCCTGCTTTGGAATGGTCGATTGCCAAATCGTCACGAACTCGCGGAGTTGAGTGCAGCCCTCGTTGCCAATCGCAAACTGCCGGTTGAGCTCATTGGGCTGATGAAATCTTTCCCTTGCGAGGTCGTGCCGATGGATGCGTTGCGCACGGCGATCTCTGCGCTTGTGTTTTACGATCCGGATCGGAATGACAATTCGCTTGAAGCGAGCAAGCGCAAAGCCATCAGGCTGACCGCGCAGTTTCCCGGCGTCGTCGCGGCGATCGATCGCATCCGCAACGGCAAGGAGCCCCTGGATCCAAATCCCGAGCTCTCACACGCGGCCAACTTCCTCCATATGCTCAATGGCGAAGAGCCGACAGATATCGAAGCGCGCGCTCTCGACATCGCGCTGATACTGCACGCCGATCACGAATTCAATGCTTCGACTTTTGCGGCGCGCGTGACTGCCGCCACGCTTGCCGATGTGTATGCATCGATCACTTCGGCCATCGGCGCGCTCTCCGGTCCACTTCACGGCGGCGCAAACGAGCAGGTCATGAGGATGTTGCTCGAAATCGGCTCGGTCGCAAAAGTCGACAGTTACCTTAAAGATAAGCTCGCTTCCGGCCAAAAGATCATGGGTATCGGTCACGCTGTCTACCGCACAGAAGACCCGCGCGCGACTCACCTGCGCAAGATGTCTGAAGAGATAGGCAAACAGCAGGGCGATACGAAGTGGTTCGATATGTCGCATCGCATCGAAGAGATAGTCGTTGCGGAGATGACCAAGAAGGAGAAGCCGATCCGCGCAAATGTGGATTTCTACTCGGCTTCTACCTATTACATGCTCGGAATATCGGTCGATCTTTACACACCGATCTTCGCCGTCAGCCGCATCTCGGGATGGACGGCGCACGTGCTCGAGCAATACGCCAACAATAAACTGATCCGTCCTCGTTCGGATTACACCGGCGAAGTGGATTTGAAGTACATCCCGATTGATCGACGATAGGGAGTTATGAAAAACGTTATTATTTACACCAAACCCGGTTGTCCGTACTGCGCAAAGGCGATGGCCTGGTATAGTGAACAGGGCGTCGCATTTGAGGAACGCAATGCTCAGGATAATCGCAAGTATCGCAAGGAAATGTTCAACTACTCCGACAATGATCCGACCGTGCCGGTCATCGTTGTTGATGGCAAGCTCAAGCAGATAGGTTGGGAAGGGCGCGGCTGAACAGTCCACGATTAGGTCAACCGTGTGTTGACCGCAAATGAAGAGAGAATACGAAACAGATGCTAGATGCTAGATGCTAGATGCTAGATGCTAGATGCTAAATGATGGGTCCATCATCTAGCATCTAGCATCTAGCATCTGTTTCGTATTTTTATGCCAATGAACCTATCCGAATTATCACGACCAACACGCCGCGACATTCTACGAGGCTGCGTCGCGACTGCTTCTTTGACACTCCTTGGCGGGAAAGAAATAACACCTATGAATTCAGACCCATCACCCCATGCTGACCGCAGCGCGATAACAGATGTAGCAGGAATCAAAGTCGGTCAATTCACAGATTCGCGTAAACCTACGGGCTGCACTGTTATTCTCGCTGAAGAAGGCGCAGTCGCCGGTGTGGATGTGCGGGGTGCTGCGCCCGGCACCCGTGAAACCGATCTGCTGAATCCGGTTAATTCCGTACAGCAGGTTCACGCGATTGTACTCTCCGGAGGAAGCGCATTCGGCCTGGACACGGCCACAGGTGTAATGCGCTGTCTTGAGGATCAGGGAATCGGGTTCCAGCTGGGAGCCGTGCGTGTGCCTATCGTCCCGTCGGCAATCATATTCGATCTTGGTTTTGGTGATCCGAAGATCCGTCCGGACTCGGAAGCAGGTTACAAAGCCTGCAAGGCTGCATCGGGCGCTGTGCCGGCTGAAGGGAACGTAGGCGCCGGGGCAGGAGCAACAGTCGGCAAGCTCTTTGGAATCAAGCGCGCAATGAAGGGCGGCTTAGGCACTGCATCTATTAAATTGGGAGATGGAAAATCGGTTTTGACCGTCGGCGCCATTGTTGCCGTTAATGCAGTCGGAGATGTTTTCGATCCGAAAACAGGCAAGATCATCGCCGGAGCGCTCACTGCAGACGGCAAAGCGTTGTTGGGTTCGATGAACGCAATCATCCGTGGCGAACCCCTCCCGCAATCGCTCGGCGGAATGGCGTCAACCATTGGTGTCGTAGCCACAGATCTCAAGCTCGATAAAGTGCAGGCGACCAAAGTCGCGCAGATGGCTCACGACGGTCTGGCGCGCACAATCAATCCAATACACACGGCCTACGATGGTGATACGATCTTTGCGCTCGCGACGGGAAAATCATCGCGTCAGGTGAATGTGACTTTGATCGGGGCGCTGGCGGCGGAAGCGATGGCGCAGGCAGTAGTGAGAGCGGTCAGAGCAGCGAAAGGAATCGAGGGGCTGCCGAGCATCGCTGATCTTAAATGATCTTCCTACTCATCCTCCTCAGCTATGCGTTGTTGATGATCGCGTTCGGTGCGATTGCGTCACGCAAAGTGAAAGCCACGAGCGATTTCTTCGTGGCCGGGCGTGGTTTGAGCGCCGGCCTGCTCTTTTCGACACTGCTCGCAGCCAACATCGGCGCTGGATCGACTGTCGGCGCGACAGGCCTCGGCTATCTTAATGGCCTCCAGGCATGGTGGTGGGTTGGGTCCACGGGGATTGGCTCGCTGATTTTAGCTTTCACAGTTGGCCCGAAGATCTGGCGTATTGCGCGAGAGCACAATCTCTACACCGTTGGTGATTATCTCGAGTTCCGCTACAACCGCACGGTCCGGGGATTGATGGCGGTCTTCCTCTGGCTCGGATCCTTAGCAATCCTTGCAGGGCAGTTGATCGCCATGGAGCAGATTTTCAAAGTGACGGCGGGGCTCGGCAGGACTGAAGGGAGTTTGATCGCGGCAGTAGTAATAACTGTCTACTTTGCAGCCGGTGGTTTGCACGCAGCGGCGCGAGTCAATGTCATCCAGTTGATCGTCAAACTCGTGGGCTTTGCACTGACGCTGATCTACCTCTTTGCGAGCGGCGGGGGTTGGAGTGAGATTCAGACAGTAACGACAGCGAATGCGCAATCGATCGATCACGAGAAATATTTCAGCATATTCGGCGGTGGCGCATCGGGTGTCATGAGCTACATCGTCCTGCTGGTGCCTGCATTTGTCGTTTCTCCCGGTATCTTACAAAAGGTTTTCGGCGCCCGGGACGAAAGCGCCGTTCGCCGTGGGGTGGGAATAAATGCAATAGGACTGCTCGTGTTCGCCATTATCCCGGTCTTATTGGGAATAATTGCGCGCGGTCAATTCCCGAATCTGGCGAGACAGGAACTGGCTTTACCCGAGCTTTTGACGAGTTCGCTGCCGATCTGGCTGGGCGGATTGCTGCTGGGCGGGCTCTTCTCCGCGGAACTGAGCGCGGCAGACGCAGTGTTATTCATGCTGACGACATCGCTGAGCAAAGATCTGTACAAGACCTTCGTCAAACCGGAGGCTGATGATCGCCAATTGTTAATGGTAACGCGGGTTACTGCGATTGTATGTGGCGCGCTCGGCGCCTGCCTGGCGATTTTTTTATTCGATTCAGTGATATCTGCCCTGAGGATCTTTTATACGCTGCTGACTGCCGCCCTGCTTTTGCCGTTGATCGCCGGGCTCTACACAAGACGTGTAACAGCACGGGCAGCCCTTGCGACGATGTTGGTTTCAGTTGCCGTGACATCTGCGCTCGAACAATTTACCGGGGGGCTGTGGGGTATGCCACCTTTAATCTGGGGGACACTGGCCGGATTAATTGTCATGTTGATTGTGGGTTTCATTGAGAAAGCAGGGGTAGAAGAGGGAATACGAGACAGACGAAAATAACCTTAGTGGGTGAGTTTCATTCATGCGCCGCAATGACTAAAGTCGAAGAGAGAACGCGAAACACGCGAAATGATGCGAAACACGCGAAAAAGCCTGAGAAATTTCGCGTGTTTCGCGTTCTCTCTTCGACTTTAGTCATTGCGGCCCTCGGATAAAAAATGAGCCTGCAACTTACGCTGCAGGCTCTTAAAGTTTTCCGCCAGTACAAACTTTCAAGAAATTTACTGCTTCGCCACGCTGTTGCCGTTCTCGAGCACCAGGGTGAATTTGCGGCCGCGTGGCGTAATCGTCGCAATCGTGCGAGTTCCATCGCCATTATCGCGATAGGTCATCTTATCGGCCTCAGCCTCATCCGAATTCTGACGCTTGGTGAACTGCGCCGGGACCCACTTCTTTCCAACCTTGATTTCGAGCGTGCCCTGCTCAGCTTCCGGGATCGAGACAGTGTAAGTGCCTTTCTTAACCACCTCATTGCCAACCTTGCCATCGAGGTAAAATGAAACTTTCTGCTCAATGTTGCTCTGCGCATATACGCCAACGCTCAAGCCAACCGCGACGATGAGAGCAAAAAGACCATAGATCCCCTTATTCGATTTGCGATTGAACATATTTCCCCTCCTTCTCAGGGTAAGTACTGTTGTTTCAAGCCTGTTTTTAAATTATTAACTGACCAGACAGTCAGCCCTTTTAGAAAAAAAATTAATCTATTTGGGTTTCGTGGCTTGCATTTCCGCCCGTCAAATAATCGAGGACGATTCTTTCGCAGCGACGACGATAGTCGTCGAAAGTGCCCTCGGCGGAGAAGAACCACTGGAGCATAAGCCCATCAATAAGCGCGCGCATCATTGAGCAGGCTTCGTCCATGTCGACCTGACGGAAGACGCCGGTTTTGATCCCGGCTTCGACGATTTCGCGGTCGCACGCAAAACAACCCTGGTAAAACTTGGCGTTGAATTCGTGGAAGCGCTTATTACGCGTGCCAATGCTGATGAAGTCCGTATAGGCCATGAAAAACTGGCGGCTCTCCTGGGCGCTGATAAAGACCGTGTTGAGCGCGGCCTTGAGCTTGTTGACGGGATCATCGGTTGCGGCGATGGCCTCGTGCATGCGCTGGTGCAAACGCTCAACCAGCCATTCGAGCGCTCCCAGGAAGAGATCTTCCTTGGTCGCAAAATAATAGAGCGTCGAGCCTTTGCTGACGCCCGCGCGTTTGGCGATATCCTGAAGCGTGACCGCTGAATATCCCTTCTCCGCCACCTCCAGATATGTCGCCTTGATCAACTCTTCACGACGCTGATCCTCATACTCCTGTACAAATTGTTTCGCTGCCATCTCTTCTCTTTGTGCTTGATCAGTTATTTGACCGACCGGTCAGATTTATACTCCTTATATGGTTTGCTGTCAATCAAAATACTGTGAGGAGAGGAAAATAATGTCATTTTGAAACCGAAGCGGGGCATTCATTTTGATTTCTGGTAGTTGGTTCAGTGATTCGGATCGTATATTATTTGACAATGTGCGATCGAGCCTGAGACGCTTATCACGCAACCATCTTATATAGGATTTGTTTATGGACGCACCCGAGCATAAATCTGCAATCGGCAAAAGGAAACTTTGGTCGCCATCGGCAACAAAAGTTGCGGCGCTGCTGTTGGTGGTGGTGGGGTCCATCGTTGGAGGTTTATACGGCGCTACGCTGGCGCCGAACAGGCCCAGTGAAGACATGGCAAACCAGCCGGTGGTGCGCGATTTTGCCAAAGTTCTACAGCTGATCGATGAGCATTACATAGCGACTCCGGACAGAGAACGGCTGACACGCGGCGCCGTGGGCGGGATGTTGCACTCGCTTGATCCCCATTCGAACTTTTTCGACCGCCGCGATTTCAGCGAAATGCAGGATGAACAGAGCAGCAAGTTTTTCGGGATCGGCGTGACGATCAACCAGCGCAACGAACGGATTTATGTCATCGGTGTGAGCAAGGGAATGCCGGCTGAACGCGCGGGGCTGCGATATGGCGATGCGATTATCGCGGTTGATGGTCATTCAGCCAAAGACTGGACCCAGTCAGATGCGCTCAAGAACGTGCGCGGTGACCGGGGTACGGAAGTCGAGATCACGGTTGAACGCGCCGGAGCACCAGAGCCTGTGACTGTCCGAATTGTGCGGGATGAGGTGCCTTTTCCCTCCGTCCGCAACTTTTTCATGCTCCGTCCCGGAATCGGTTACATCGGGTTGACCGGAGGTTTTAATCAGGAAACGACCGATGAACTTCACGGCGCGCTCACGCAGCTCAAACAAATGGGAATGACTTCGCTCATCCTCGATCTGCGCCGCAATCCCGGTGGTCTGCTTAAACAGGCGATTCAAGTGGCTGAAACATTTCTTCCTCGTGGCGTCGAGATCGTCTCAGTGCGCGGGCGGGAGGGCAGATACCAGAAACAAACTTATCGCTCGGAGAATGCCAGCCCCGAGGCCATCCCGCTTGTTGTCATGATCAATAATGAAACAGCCTCGGCATCAGAGATTGTCGCCGGCGCAATGCAGGATTGTGATCGCGCCTGGGTTGTCGGCGAAGAGAGCTTCGGTAAAGGGCTGGTGCAGACAGTCTTTCGATTGCGCGGCGGAACAGGACTCACGCTGACGACGGCGAAATATTACACTCCGAGTGGCCGCTCGATTCAGCGAGCCTATAGCGGTGTGGGGTTTTACGACTACTTTTTCGCGCGCCGCAATGGGAATGTGGAGAAGAATAAAGCGCCGGGCAAGGTCAATAAAAAATCGAATACCTCACATACCCAGACAGGCAGAGAGGTGCAGGGTGGAGGTGGAATTAAACCAGATACGCTGGTCAAAATCCCTGAGGAAGATATTCGCTTACGCGATGCCTGTTTTGAATTCGTGCGTCTACTGGTCGTCGGAGTCATACCTGAACTCGCGAACTACAAGGTCAAACGGGTAGAATATGGTTACCGTCTTCGCGGAAACGAATATCAATTGAACGATCAGGTCATCGCGGCATTTCTCAATTACACGCGAGAACATCCCGAGTTGCAGGTTAGTGAGAGTCAAATCAATAAACGCGTCGATTATGTTAAACGCCGCATTCGCGCCGAGATCATTACTGCTGCTTACGGCATAGAAGTCGCTGACGTATTCTTGATTGAGAGCGATCTGCAGGCTCTGCGCGCCATTGAAGAGATCCCGAAGGCCAAACATCTGAGTGACCAGGCGAAGCTCTTTCCTCCCCCAAAATCCGAGCAATAATTGCGGATTGCGGTAGCTCAACACTTAATCGTGGAAGGCGCTAACCCAGGTCAGGGAAGAGGATGACGGAACAAACGGAAATAACGGAACAAACGGAAATTCTCTAGGATTTTTCCGTTTGTTCCGTTATTTCCGTTTGTTCCGTCATCCTCTTCAGCAATCCGCACTGTCTTGACCTGAGAAACCAAAAACAGCATTATATGCCGACCATTCGACGACGGTCTTTGTCGTTGAAGCGGAATGAATCCGACCAAGGAAACAAAATAGGCAGATGTCGGACGACATTGCACAACCGAATCTGACCCCGGCTGGCTTCTTCTGATGAATCTGATCACCCGCGGTATCTATCAAATACAGGAACTCACACTACTCACCTGGCGCGTGCTGCGCAGCGTTTACCGTCCACCATACTACCTTCGCGAGATAGTCCATCAGATGGACGTCTCAGGCTTCGGTAGTCTGCCGATCATCCTGCTCACCGGCTTCTTCACAGGGGCTGTGCTTGCGCTTAACACTGGCAACACGCTGCAGAGGTTCGGCGTGCAGAATGTCTCGGGCCAGCTTGTGGCGACGAGCTTGATCCGTGAATTGGGACCGGTCTTGACGTGTTTGATGCTGGCTGGCCGGGTCGGCTCCGGCATTGCAGCCGAACTCGGTTCGATGCTTGTCAGTGAGCAAATTGATGCTATGCGAGCCCTGGGGACCGATCCCATCAAAAAACTGGTTATCCCGCGCATCGTCGCCCTGGTGACGATGGCGCCGGCCTTGACCATCATCTGTGATATGGTGGGTACACTCGGCGGCTTGCTCACCGCGATGACCTTTCAAGGGCAGGCGTCTTCGGTCTATCTGGCTTCAGCCCAAGAGGCCGTGGATTTCAACGAGATCATCGGAGGTTTGATTAAGCCGACTGTCTTCGGTTTTATTATTGCAATTCTGGGTTGTTATAAAGGATTGAGTACGACAGGAGGGACGGTTGGTGTGGGGCGTTCCACTACACAGGCCATGGTCAGCGCCTCGATACTGATCATCGCTGTCGATTTTCTGCTCCAGAAGCTCATCCTCTCCGTGTTGCTCCAACGTTAGTGAGTTTATGGCAAATAACTTGAATGCCATTGAGTTTATAGATGTCTCTCTTGCTTTCGGTGAGCGCGTGATTCTCAATCGCGTGAGCTTCGAAGTGCACTTCGGGGAAGCGAAGGTCGTCATGGGAGGCTCGGGTATGGGGAAATCGACACTGCTCCGTCTGGTGCTGGGATTGCTCAAACCGGATTCGGGGCGGATCCTCGTCGAGGGCGAAGACATCACTGATTACACCGAAGAGCAAATGATGTCCGTGCGTCGTAAGATCGGAATGGTCTTTCAGGAAGGGGCGCTTTTCGATAGCCTCTCTGTTTATGACAACGTCGCCTATCGTTTGCGCGAACAGCATCTGCCCGAATCAGAGATTGAGCCCTATGTCATCCGTATGCTCCGCTTCGTCGATTTGGAAGATGTCGTCGATAAGATGCCCAATGAGCTGTCAGGCGGTATGCGACGCCGTGTCGGCATAGCGCGCGCGCTGGTCGGTAATCCGAAGATTATTCTCTATGACGAGCCGACTGCGGGTCTGGATCCGATCACAGCACGGACGATCTGCGAGCTCGCACTCAAGCTTCGTGATCTGGAAGACGTCTCTTCAATCTTCGTCACACACCGGCTGCAGGATATCGATGTGCTCTCGCGCGAATATGTCTTACGTGACGACAAAGGCAATCTGGTCTTCGAGCAAGAGGGCGACAGACTTTGTTTGATCAATACCAAATTTATTATGCTCAAAGATGGTGACATAATATTTAGTGGTACTGACGAAAAGATGCGTCTCTCGGATAACGCTTATATTAAGAGGTTTCTTGCCGGATGATTAATCCGAGCTTTGGAGGTAGTTATGCCACAGAACAAGCCAAAAAGTTTCTCCGAAATGCGTGTAGGTATTCTCGTCCTGAGCAGTCTGGCGATTTTGATCTTTGTGATTTTTGCCGTCAGTGGTGACATCAGGGTTCCCGGCTTCACAAAGACGACGATTATCAAAACCGACATGGCGAGCGTCGACGGTCTACGCAAAGGCGCTGAGGTGCGACTCTCGGGTAAACAGGTGGGCAGCGTCAAAGAGATAGTCTTCACCAAGGATATTCCCAGCGACCCGAGCTCTCAAAACAACCTGGAGATCGTCATGGAGATCAATGGCAAACTTGATGGGCGGCCTGCCGTCGAGCGGATCCGTACCGATTCTATGGCGGTGCTCAAGAGCGCTGGCGTGCTGGGCGAAAATGTCATTGATATCACCCCCGGTACCCTCAGCAGGGGCCGGCCCATCAATAACGGTGATCGAATCAAGAGCCTGGAGCAAAAGAGCGTCGGTGACATCATCAATGCTGCGCAAACCGCTGTGGGCAATTTAAATGTTATTTCAGATGACATCAAAGCGATGACCGGGAATCTCAGAAAGGGAGGAGGATCGATGGGTAAGTTTTTGAACGACGAATCCTTCTATGTTGATCTCGACAAGACAGTGCGCCAGGCCGAAAATCTGATGAAAGATATTCGCGAAGGTGAAGGCACGATCGGAAAACTCGTCAAAGACCCGGCTCTCTATGATCGGACGTCTGAGGCTATCTCTCAATTGCGAGGGATCTCCGATCAACTCAACGATCAGATTACCACGGGCAAAGGGACACTCGGCAAACTGGTTAAAGATGAAGAGCTCTATAATCGCGCGAACTCGCTCGTCGATAGCCTCGACAAGACATCGGCGAAGCTGGAACGCACAATGGCGAAGATCGAACGTGGCGAAGGTAACCTGGGCAGACTGATCAACGACGAGAAGCTCTACACAGATGCCAAAGAGACGGTCGATAAATTGAGGGTCATCGCCGACCGGCTCGAGCGCGGCGAAGGCTCGGCGGGGCTGTTACTTAAAGACGAAAGGCTTTACAACAACCTCAACAACATGTCGGCGGAGATTACCAAAATGCTCTACGATTTCCGCCAGAATCCGCGGAGATATCTCTCGGTTAAAGTGGCGCTCTTTTGATTGCGGATTGCGGATTGCGGATTTACAGCGTTTTCAACCTGAGTGTTCAGTCAAGAGAGATGATGAGGGAAAACGGAACAAACGGAAATAACGGAACAAACGGAATTTCTCTGGGATTTTTCCGTTTGTTCCGTTTTCCCTCATCATCTCTCTTGACTGAACACTCAGGTTGAAAACGCTGTAAATCCGCAATCCGCAATCCGCAATCAGTTACTCCATCGGATATCCGCCTTCTCTCCAGGCTCTGATACCGCCGATCATCGAGTAGACCTTGCGATATCCCATCTTCTGCAAATTATCCGCAGCTAACGCCGAGCGATACCCGCCTCCGCAATACAAGACGATTTCAGTATCTTTGTCTGGCACGACATTTTCGATATCGCGTTCGATGATTCCGCGGCCCAGGTGTTGAGCGCCGGAGGCGTGGCCCTGATTCCATTCGTGGTCCTCGCGCACGTCGATGAAATGAAACTTCTCGCCGTCATCGAGCTTTTGTTTGACGTCATTGATGGTTATTTCGCGAATCCGCGACCTGGCTTCCTCACAAAGTTTTTCGAATGCCGCTGAATGTTTCATCATTGGGTTCCTTTATTTCGTATTCTCCTCTTCATCGCGCACATAAAGAATCAATTCAACGCCTGGTCTCAGCGTAAAGGCTCCTGCTATTGAGCGCCAGCCGGGGCGGCTATCAAAAATATTTCTTTGTGTGGCACTGGCGATGACGAGGGGTTGCGCGATGGAGAGCCTCTGTCCCGGTAACGCAGTTAATCCGCCTGAGTAGGTGACTTGCTTATAGTCGCGTAAATACCAGGGTAGCGGCCAGTAATCAGGCGAGGCGACGTAAATCCCAGTGCGAATCCCTGACCCAAGCTTATCGGTTTCATCCTTGAGCGCCCGAACCAGCTCCAATGTGTCTCTGTCGGTTTGAGCATAGACGTAGCCATACTGACCGTCAACGTATGGCTTGAGTTTCATCCTCTCCCCCAGTTCTCTCAAGTACCCAGTCCTGTTGTCGTTATCATCGTACTTTTCGAAATTGACGATCCACGAGATCTGCCAGCAGAAGATCGTCAGTGTGATGATCACTGCAGCGTAGATAAGCTTCCACGAAATCAAATTCGACAATCGATAGATTTGCTGAGCTGCGTATCCTGTGATGATCGCCATTGGGATGAGGAAACTGACTATCAGCCATGGCGTTTTGTACGGGATCATAGAATAGGCCAGCGCCGTTCCCAACGTCCATGCGGCGATGAAGAGCCAGAATCTGTTCCCTCGCCGTAACACAAACAATCCGCCCAGTAGAGAGCCGATCAAGAGAGGCAGCTCGAGTTTCAGGATGATGCCAATGTAGTAATAGAACGGATGAACGTGGTCTTTGTTACTACGTTCACTCGCCCAGAGCCAGATGGATTTGAAGAAATCAGTCAACCCCTGCCAATGTGAGAAGAGCGAGGAGTAGAGGAAGATATAAATGGAGACGAAAATCATCAGCGCTGCGAGTGAGTGATCGAGCGATGGAAGCACACTTGCGAGATCGCTCTTCAGCTCTCCCACTGTCTCGGCGAAGCTGAACCGATTTTGACGCATGAGTTTTCGCGTGATGTCCCAGACTGCAGCGCAGATGATTGCGATGATGAGCACCGCGGTATTGATGATTGCAGTCTCTTTCGTCGTAAAGAGCAATCCCACTGAATACGACAACATAACCAGCCAGATAAACTTTTTAGTCTCAGCATAACGCCAGGCGCCAACGACGATGCCGAGCGAGAAACAGCCGAATAACATTTCGTGGATGAAGTCGCGTGAGTAATAGACCAGGCCGGGGGAGAGAGCCATGCAAACGGCCGCAACCGGCGTCCCGATCGTCCCGAGGTGATGCCGCAGCGACCAGAGCATTGCCACAGTTAGAGCACCGAACAGAGCGGGCCAGAACCTCAGGGCGAGATCATTTTCGCCAAATACGCGGAGCGCAATAAGTGCCAGGTAATAGAGCGTTGGACCATGATAGTTCACCGGATCATATTTGTATTCGCCGGAGCTGGCGAGGTTGAGCAGAAAATAAGAATTGACGCCTTCATCGTGGTGAAAAGGCTTGATGCTGATTTGATGAAAGCGAAACCAGAAGGCGACAATGATCACTAAGGTGAAGATAATTGCACTGAACAGTTTTTCAAATTTCGTCTCGGTTGATTCAGCTATCTGTTGTTCGGACATAGCAGTTCGCAGTTCGCAGTTCGCAGTTCACAGTTCGTTGATAATAACTCGCAAAACTGCGAACTGCGAACTGCGAACTGCGAACTGTTTCCTGACACAAAAAGAGGCAGGTGATCAAATGACCACCTGCCTCCTGAGATATCGCCGGTTGGCGAGTTTATGTTCAACGTCGACGTGGAGCTCTCCCCTCGGGGGTGACAGCTCCGGCATCAACCGGAGTTCCACCCTCAGGATCGTCAGCCCCTGACGGGACGAGCCAGATCCTCAGCTGATTGGGATCCGCCGAGACCCCGCCATCACGTACCGTAATACGGTTGACGTCGATCTGCGCGCCGAGGCCGCCGTCAGCCAGGCGGTCACGTGCATTCTTCGCGCGTGTTCCACCCATATTCTCGGGTTTCTCATTATCAGCCCGGTAGCCGATGATGACGAGCTTGGCTTGTGGATCGGCCTGCAGGGTTTGTATCACCTGCCTCAGGACGTCCTTACAGGCGTTGTCAACGCGGGCGTTATTGCGCCTGAAGGTCGTACACTGACTGATTTCGCTGGCCAGCGGTTTCGGCGGCGGCGCCGGTGCCTTGACCATCACGCGAGTCGAGCCTCTGGCATCACAGCCGCCGACATCGGATGTGGCCCGGACTGACACGTCGATTGAGGTCCCACCGGTAACACCGGTCGTATCGTGAGCGGCGCTCAAGCCGCTGCCTGAAACCGTGCCGGCCGAAACTGTCCAGGCGTAATTTACATTACCGTAATTGCGGCCGCCGGTTACACCGGTCGTCGAAAAGTTGATTCTTTCGCCGGCGTCAACCTCGGTCTTGTCAGCCGCGATGTCGATGTTCGGGCCAAAGCAGACCGTGAGCGGCGGACAGGTGGTGACTCGAATTGTCTTCGTATCGAAAGCGATACAACCACAACCGTCATCGACTTGAACCGTGACGGTGTAATCGCCCGGAGCAAGACCGGTTGTGTCAAACGTTGTGCTTGTGCCTTCGCCGACCAGCCGCCCTCCAGTGTTCGTCCACTGATAAAGCAGAGTGTCACCATCTGGGTCAGAAGCCGTAGCGCTCAAAGCCACCTTGTCACCCACGCAAACGGTGGTGGCATCACGCACAACGTCAGTCTGGCCCGGCGTGACTGCGCCGACATTAAGCGCAACGCTCGGTGGCTGGTTGGGTAGAACGGGTTCTTCACGAGCATTCGCGCGTCCCACTGAGACGCCGAAGATAAAACCGTTCGCGGTACCGTTATCGATATCAGAAAACCAGTTCAGGTGGCGTTGATAAGCGGCAGTGAGAGCAAACCAGCGCCTGGGATACATTCTCGCGCCTGCGATCAGATCGACCGGGTCGTTAGTCAATAACGCCGGTGTGCGTGATCCGACATAGGCTGTGGAGCTGACCTGAACGATGAGCTGAAAATATGGGCTAAGCGGGAAATCGAATCCGAGACCGGCGCGGAGTTCGTTGGGAAGGTCGAGCGCGCGCGTGCTGCGGCCAAATCCCTGGATCACACCGCAACCGGCGCAAAGCGGACCGAGGTTCATATCTTCAGCGCTTGGATCACCCTTCTGGATATATCCGATATTGGCGCTCAGATTGATGAACCTGGACAAGCGGCCATCGAAGGCTGCGATTACACCATAGTCGTAACCGCCGGTGCCGCGTCCGCGCTCAAGTCCGGTATTAAGTGAAGTTGTGGTTGGGATCTTGAAGAGAGGGACGAGCGCGAATCCGAACGGATTCTTGGGACCTGTCAAACGAACCTTTGCGCCGATCCAGATATCACCCGTGTGGTTATCGGAGAATCGCGAGAGGAATGGAGCTTCCGGGTAATAGTTTGGATTGACATTCGGAGGCAGCGCCGGCAGGAGACCTCCGACGGGGGCGCCCAGTCTGACATAGACCGCGGTATCGTTTCCGGATGGACGCGCAAAGAATGGCCCGACGTTACGCGCTCCCGGGACTGTACAGGGGCCTGGGAAACCGCCATTGCGACACGGATCACCGATGAGCATTGAAGGCGCAAGGGTTCCGTCTGGTAGAGGAATCAAGACAAGACGTCCCGGACCCAGTGTCTTCGTTCTCACATCTGGTAGATAGAAACCGCTTAACAGGGCAGGGGAACCGAC
>JAKEHZ010000174.1 GCA_022614735.1 Acidobacteriota bacterium
AATTTAGGTTCTGGTTCTCTTTAAATCCGCAATCCGCAATCCGCAATCCGAAGATCCGTGTATATTCCAGCCACATTACGTATAATCAGGCTGTTATCAACAAATCCCAGTAAAATAGGAAGGTGCCTAATGGACTCGCAGAGACGAAAAATCCTGAAAGCCGCTGCTGTCACTGCTATCGCCGCTCCGGCGACGAAAGCTGCAACCAGCCAATCCAAGCCCTCTGAGGCTCCGAAAAAGAAAGTCCACTATCGCAGCGGCAAGAAACCAGACAAGCCGCCGTTATTTTCCGGTGCGGTCTCCTATGCCAACCTGCTCTTCATCGCAGGCAAGGGCGCGCACTTCAAAGGCGACATCAAAGAACACACGAAACATGTGCTCGACGAAATTGAAAAAGAATTGATCAACGCCGGCTCTTCGATGGACAAAGTGCTCAAGTGCAACGTCTACCTGAATGATTTGAAGGATTATCAAGCGATGAATGAAGCCTTTCGCGGTCGCTTTGGCGAGGAGCCTCCGGTGCGCACGACGATTGCGGCGGCCGGCGGCATTCCCGGCGATTCGCTGGTCGAGATTGACGTGATTGCGTATATCTGAAACAAGAGAAAAAAGATGCTAGATGCTGGATGCTAGATGCTAGGACGCTCACCTAGCATCTAGCATCTAGCATCTTTTTCTGGAGAGAAATATGAAACGCAGAACTTTTGTTAAGCTGCTCGCTGCAACTCCAATTGCTTCGACGGTTTCTGCTGAACAATCTACGAACATACCGAAATACCATATCGTCAGCTCATACAAGCCGGCTGCTCTTCCCGGCATGCCTGGCCCATATCCAGGGAAAGTCATCGCAGTCAAAGCCGCCAAGTGCCTCGACGAGACCGGAGAGAAGATCAACGCCGAAGTCGTGCGCGAGATGATGGAACGCGGGATGCGCGCATTGACCGGCGATGCGAATACGGTTGATGCATGGCGACGCTTCATCACACCGGATGACATCGTCGGCATCAAGGTCAATGTCAATGGCCATCCGTGGGTCTTCTCGCAACATGCGGTCGTCGCTGAAGTCGTCCGCAACCTTCAGGCAGTCGGCGTAAAACCGCAACAGATTTATGCCTACGACCGCTTTCAGGACCAGCTCGATAGAGTGAATTATCCGCCTCATTTGCCGGAGGGCGTGAACTATTTTGCCTCCGAAGGCGCGAACCGCCGTCTGGACAATAGCAATTATGACCAGCTTACTTACGTTGAAGCCGACATCTTCGGCGAAGAGGATACGCGGTCAAATATGATCAAGCTGCTTTCGCAGAAGCTGACGAAGATCATCAACATCCCGAATATGAAAGATCACGGGGCGACGGGCGCAACTGGCTGTTTGAAAAATATCGCTTACGGCGGCTTCTCCAACGTCGCGCGCACGCATTACAAAGGTGTCTCGCATACCTATTCGTTTGTGGGCACCCTGGCTTCGGTCGAACCGATACGTTCGCGCACGGTGCTGCAAATTATGGATGGCTTGCGTGGCGTCTGGCACGGGGGACCCTTTGCCCGGACACCCAAATACGTCTTCTATCCGAAGCAGATAATGTTTTCCACAGATCCGGTGGCGATTGATAGGTTACTGCTCGACATCATTGACAATGAGCGAAAAGCGAGGGGCGCGATCTCAATCTGGGATCGCTCGCAAAAGTACCTCAAAACCGACGATAGCCGCGCGCGCGACGCCGACCCGAACGTCAACATCATCATCCGCGAGCCGGGGCACGTTGAATACGCTGCCAAGCTGGGATTGGGTGTTTACGATCTGGACAAGATCCGGGTGCAGGAGATTGAGGTATGAGGCTGCTGCTCGTGCTCTTCTGCGTCTTTGCTCTCAATTGGCTTGTCGCGGATGAAGTTCTCACCGCAGAGGCGCAGAGGAGCGCTGAGGCGGCGCAGAGAATTCCAGTCATCTATTGGCCGCAGGGCACAGAGACAAGTTCCGCGTTGAAACAAGCTGGTATTGATCGAATAGCAGTGCCTCCCGATAAAGCCAATGAGTGGCGAAAAGCCGGGATCAAGGCTGTTCCAGTAAGTGCGAAAGAGCTCGAACGACGCGAAAAATTGCTCGTGCCCGGGATTGCCGGACGCGCCAATGTTGCTTCGGCCACGAGTCGTCCGTGGATCAATGCAAACGGCTGGCGCTTCATGCGAAATCCGGCGGGCAAGTTTTATTACGAGTTGCCGGCGGGTAAAGCCGCACTCGCAGCGGCTGAGGCTTTTGCCTATGGCGCTGATGCGATTTTGAAAATTGATCCGGCCGATCTGGAAGAAGTCGGAAAGATGCTGGCATTCCTCCGTACTCTGCCGCAGCAGAGTCTCCCTGAAGTAGCCGACATTGCGGTCATTGACGATGGCTCGGCGTCGACGGGTGAAGTCATGAATCTTCTTTCGCGGCGCAATCTGCTTTTCAAAATCGTCAAGACGCCATCGCCGAAGTTTCCCATTAACATCAAAATAGGCACGAATGAATATCCCGAATCTGACGCGGCAGATCCGAGCGCTTTTGCGCAAAAGATCCGCCGGCAACTCAGCGACGACAACCGCCGCGTGCGTGTCTATGGAGCTGAGGTCGTAATCTGCCGTCTCACCGCCGATACTTCGCGGTCGAGGTTGCATCTGCTCAATTACAGCGGGCGCGAAGTTGACGGTCTGCGCGTGAGGCTGCGTGGGAATTACGGCGAAGGCGAAGCGAGAGCTGTCGGTTATAGCCAGGCCGCACTCGAAGACTTTGTCGTAGCCGACGGCGCAACCGAATTTACCATCCCAAAAATGGGACGATATGCGATGGTCGAATTGCCAAATAAAAAATAAAGAGAGAATACGAAACAAACGAAAAGAACGAAACAAACGAAAAGAGCTGAATCTTTTCGTTTGTTTCGTTATTTTCGTTTGTTTCGTATTCTCTATCGTATTCGGATCGTCTTCCACTTATTTCCAGCATCGGGCAGAAAGAAAATCAGTTCATCAGCAGAAAATCTCCGCCAATCTTTTTTGCTCTTATCGACCCCCCAAACATAGAAGACATTATCCAGCGCATCGCCTGCTCTGCCGCTGCCTGTTATGACGGCAACGCTCAATAGGCCTTGAACCGGCCGTCCGGTGCGCGGATCCATAATATGTGAAAAACGCACTCCATCAATCTCGAAAAATTTCACGTAACTGCCTGAAACCGACAGGGCCTGATTATTCAAGCGAACTGTTGTGGCAACCTTTGACTGATCAACCGGGTCCTGAATCTGCACTTCCCAGGTCTTCTCGTTTGGCGGGGCGCCGAGCCCATAAATAGTACTGCCGCATGCATTGATCAACGCTCTCTCAATGCCGTGTTGTTTGAGCAAAGTTACGGCACGATCAACCGCGTAACCCTTTGCGATGCCGCCGAGATCGAGCTCGACTCCGGCCATATCGAAAAGAACTGTTCCCGCTTTGTCATCCAGTTTGACGTGTTGATAGCCGACGCCGTCGCGCGCTTTAGCAATTTCGGCATCTGTCGGCATCCGGCCCTCACCGCGAAAGAACCCCCAGGCTTTCATCAGAGGTCCAACTGTAATATCGAATGCACCGTCCGATTCACGGCTGTAGTTGATACATTCTGAAATAAAGTCGAATAACTCCCGCTCGACCTTCACAGGTCTTTTCGCGGCTTCACGATTGATTTCTGACAGCGGGCTCTCAGGTTTGTAGTGGCTCATCAACCGATCGATGCGGTCAACTTCGTCAAACGCCGCATTCACGATTCGCCCCAGATCTTGTTCCCTGTGGCCATAGACGACAATGGTGTAAGTGCAGGCCATGGAGATGCGGCTGTCTTCGTAGCGAACTAGCTCGTTATTCTGAAGAGAGAATACGAAACAAACGAAAATGCAGTACGGGGAGCGTAAGCGACCTGTACTTATGAAAAGACCGCCAAGCCAAAAACCAGGTCGCTTACGCTCCCCGTACTGCATTTTCGTTTGTTTCGTATTCTCTCTTTGCATATTGCGACTAAGCGACGTTTGAGAGATGATGCGCGCCAACGGCATTCAGAAATTGGCTAACAACAGGATAAAACATATGACAAACACAACGAGTCTTTTGCTGTTGCTGCTTGTAATGATCGTTCCACAAGCGTTTGCGCAAAACAAGCCCGACGATACTTCGCTCATCAGAAGCAATCACGCTCAATCCGACTTCGCGCTCACGGCAGATCCCGATGCGCAGCCGTGGAAAGGGATCAGAGGCGTGATTGCCGAACGCGGTCCAACAGGCGATTTGACGCCCGGTCATCGCACGGAAATCCGCTCGCGCTGGACCCAGAACAATCTCTACGTGCTCTTCGTCTGTCCCTATCAGGAACTCTTCCTGAAGCCTGACACAACAACCACAAACGAAACGAACAAGCTCTGGGATTGGGACGTAGCCGAGGTTTTTATCGGTACGGATTATCAAAACATCAAACATTACACCGAATTTCAGGTCTCGCCGCGGGGCGAATGGGTTGATCTGGACATCGATCGCAACCCGGACCCCCCGGTTCACGACTGGCAATGGAATTCAGGGTTTGAAGTGAAAGCTCGGATCGATGTAAAAAATAAAATCTGGTACGGTGAAATGCGTATTCCCATGGCAAAGATCGACAAGCGCGCTCCAAAAGGCGGTCTCGAAATGCGTATCAATTTCTATCGACTCCAGGGACCGCCGCTCGATCGCAAACGGATAGCCTGGCAGGCGACCAAGAGCAACAGTTATCACGTTCCCGAAGCATTCGGTCGTTTACGATTAGAGAAATGATGACTATGAAGAGAGGCAGCAAAACGATTTTGTTTCTATTTGCGTTTACTGCAACCGCAATCCCATTCGCTCAACCGCAGACGAAGTTGCCGGGATTTCCAGCGACGGTGGCTGATGGAGCAAAGCCGGTTGTCGTTTATGAAGAGAATGCTTTCTTCGAGGGGCCGGCCTGGGATATGGTTACCGGCAAGCTCTACTTCACAGCATTCAAAAAAGACAACCAGCAAATCCTGCGTCTGGATGGAGACAAGAAGGCTTCTGTCTGGATGGATAAAACACAAGGCGTAAACGGAATGCGTCTGTCGCGCAACGGGCGATTGCTCGGAGCGCAGGCCTATGGACACAATGTGTTGAGCATGAAGATAGGCGCGAATGGGCCGGAAGAAGTGAAAAGCCTGACGAGTAACTTCGAAGGCCAACCTTACAATCAACCTAACGACCTGGCTGAAGCGCCAAACGGAGGGATTTACTACACCGATCCCGATTTCCGAGGAAAATCGCGCAGCGCCGTCTACTACCTGAGTCCTGATGGGAAAGCCCTTCGGATCATCACGCATCTGAAAATTCCCAACGGCGTCCTGGTTTCATCCGATGGAAAGACTCTCTATGTAGCTGACAGCTTCGAAAAGCGCATTTATTCTTACTCTATCAAGCCCGATGGGTCGGTTGATCAGGGTGCGGTCAAGATGTTCTTCGATCCAGCGACCGACAATCAGGCCGACCCTGATGGAATGTGCTCTGATATCGAAGGCAATCTGTACTTCGCCATGCGTGGTGGAGTCTGGGTAGCTTCACCCGAAGGCAAGACACTGGGCTTTATCCCTATTCCGGAGTTCACCAGCAACGTCGGCTTTGGCGGCAAAGATGGCAAGACTCTTTTTATGACTTGCGACAAAAAGGTCTACTCAATTGAAATGAAGGTTCGAGGCGCACGATAAGGAAGAAATCAAAAGGCAAAAGGCAAAAGGCAAAAGGCAAAAATAAAGAAGAAAGTTCTCATGAAATCAAAAATTAAAAGGCCGGAAACTGCTTTTTGATTTCATGAGAACTTTCTTCTTTATTTTTGCCTTTTGCCTTTTGCCTTTTGCCTTTTGATTTCTTCATTTCGAGCTTACCGGCTTTTCCCAGGAATCGCTGTTTCGCCCGTTGAGATCGTACATCACATTGCCATCAAGCAAGGTCATCTCACACGCCATCCGCTGATTGCCTTTCATCATAGCTTTTTCAACGTCAACATAACCGAAGTCACCGCGTTCAAGCCGGAACACAGCAACGTCCGCGGGCGCGCCGATACTTAGATGACCAAACTTTTCGCGTTTGATCTCTTTCGATGGATTCCACGTCGATTTGAGAATCACCTCTTCGAGCGGCATGCCCATATTCAAAAACTTAGACATCACGTTGACCATATCTTTCATTCCGCCATTCGCGCTGCGAAGGTGCAGGTCGGTCGAGATTGAATTCGGCGTGAAGCCCTGCTTCATTGCCGGCACCGCATAACGAAAAACGAAACTCCCCGCTCCATGCCCGACATCGAAGATCACACCGCGCTTTTTACCTTCGAAAAGGTACGGGCGCACTTTGCCGTTCTCATCGAACATCGGCACACGCGACAGATACGTGTGTGTGTAGATGTCACCCGGACGAAGCTTCTTCAAAATTAAATCCCAATGCGGACGTTCGGGGCGAAATTCACCGAAATCAACCATCAACGGGACATTTGCCAATGTGGCGGCTTCAAGCGCGCGGTCCACGGCAGTCCAATCGGGCTTTGCATAATGGGCAGTTTTTATACCGACGATGATCTCCCGATACTTTTCGATCATCTCGACCGTTTTTCCAGGATTCATGTCGTTCGTATCCTGCTCGATCGGGCCGCCGCCCATCCCCAGGCCGACAATGTTGAGCAGTGCAAAGACTCTCGTTTGAGAGCGTTCGATGACGCGTTGCTTGAAGTCCTCGAAGTTTTGCCAACCTGCAGTCCCTGCATCGACCATCGTTGTCGTACAGGAGCGGAAACTGTGAAGGTCGGGATAGACGCTCCAATCTCCCGTATAGGCTTTCACGCCCGTCCCTGCGTAAACGTGAACGTGAATGTCAACAAGGCCGGGCGTGACATAGAGCCCATTTACATCAACCACCCTGGCAGCCGTCGAAGGGTCGATGTTCTTCTCGACTGCGGCAATGAGGCCTTTTAAGATGGCGATATCGCGCTTCTCATTGATGTTGTTTTTGGGATCGATGACGTGGCCGTTTTTGAGCAGCAGATCGTATTTCGGTTGGACTGCAGAACTCCAAATCCCGATCGTGAGTATAAGAGCTGTCATCAATAGTCGCATTTCGTCTCCTGCGGCAACTACTGGGAGCGCTTGCGCTCCCAGTAGTTGTCATTGTTTCAGGGCGTCGCCCATGCCGGCATGAACGATTCCTCAGAAAATGTACAGCAACCTTTCCAGGTTGCTGTTGTTTCGAAAAAGGTCACATCAATGAGTAACCAGCAACCTGGAAAGGTTGCTGTACATCGCACCGCGATTTTCGTTGTTTCTGGGCGCCGTCTGAGACGACATGTATAAATCCTTTGATTGCGGATTGCGGATTGCGGATTTAATAAATGGAAGTTCCTCTTAAATCCGCAATCCGCAATCCGCAATCAGTAGTCCGCAATCCGATGTTTTCCTATTGTAATGGCGCAATCGTTTCCCCTGCTTTTATTGGTGTCATGCCGCTCTCTGCAATCTGCTTGTTCAGATTCGCCACAGATCCGGTGATGATCTTATTCAGCCTTTCGATTTGTGTGTTCAACTGCGCCGTGTACCTTTGCAGCTGCTCCTGGGTCCGCGGGGCCAGCGGTTCAGTATACGAATCAATCTCACCATAGAGCCGGTTGATACGAGCCATCAAGGCATTCGTATTTGCAGGGTCTTGCGGTCCTGCTGCGCCCTCCTGATTCGGTCCGCGTTGCTGGGGGGCCAAACTCCTCCGTACTCCGCTCACTTCCTGCAAGAGGGAGTTGACTGCTGAGGTCACGGGCTCCGGCACGTTCGCCTGCTTCCTCAAATTCTCCTGCAGGGAACCCAACTGCATGCGGAGATTGTCGAGCGTGCGCTGAGCATCATTGCCCGATTTCTGCAGCTTGTTGATTGCAAGCAAAGTCCTCAGGCGCGCTTCGGCATCAGCAGGAGAGATCTGAATTCGCGGGTCTTCCTGGACCACAACCGTCTTTGTCATCTCCTTGGCGTCAACCGTAAACCTGACGACATACTCACCAGGCAAGACCCGCGGTCCGCGTGTAGCGCCGCCGAAACCGAAGCCACCACCACCGCCGCCACCGCCGCCACCGCCACCACCGCCACCACCGCCGCCGCCTGGCCCTTGACCCTGTTGCGGCGCACGGATCGGTGATGGATAACGCAAATCCCACGTGATGCGTTGAATGCCCGGTTCATTCGCTCCGTTCAACTCGACAATCGTGTTACCGCTCTTGTCGAGCACGGCGATCTTCGCTCTGTCCCGGGCTTTCTCGCGCAGATAGTAATTGATGATCGCGCCATTGGGCGGATTGTTCGCAATGAATATCTTGTGACCAGTACTGCCCTTGTGATTGTAAGTTCGCCACATCGTAGCAGGACGAGTGTCGAATAGATGTGTATCGGCAGCCGCCACAGTCTCGCTCATCTGCTCGAGCGGTGTCATATCGTCCAGAACATATATACCGCGGCCGTGCGTGGCCAGGATGAGGTCATTGTCGCGCGGGTGAATGGCGATGTCGTCCACAGGCACCAGTGGCAAATTGTTTTTCAGCCGCATCCACGATCCGCCGCGATTGAAACTGACGAATAACCCGAACTCCGTGCCGGCAAGCAGCAGGTTGTGACTGCGGTGATGCTCGCGGATGACATTTGCCGGATGTGGCAGATTGCTTGTGATCGCCTTCCACGTCTCGCCGAAATCTTCGGTGGCAAAGATATAAGGCTTGAAATCGTCGTTGCGATGGCCATCGAAGGTGACATAGGCGCGGCCTTCTCTCGCATATGAAGCGATGACCCGAGTGACATAGGTGTTGGCGGAGACGCCCGCCATACGATCGACCACATTCTTCCACGTCTTGCCGCCGTCGCGCGAAACTTGAACATTGCCGTCATCAGTGCCGACCCAGATCACACCCTCTCTCACCGGTGATTCAGAGATTGTCGTGATCTGACTGTAGTTCTCCTGACCGTCATGACCCGAAAGAACATTCGGTCTGGGCACTACGCCCATAATCTCCAGCTTGTTGCGGTCAATGTTCTTGGTGAGATCAGGCGTAATGGTATCCCAGGTATCACCACGATTTGTCGAGATGAATAAACGATTGCCGCCTAAATAGATCTTCTGGTTGTTGTGTGGCGAGATCAGTATCGGCGAGTTCCAGTCGAAGCGGTAACGCTCCCTGGAATCTTCATCAGGACGCGGGCGAATACTCTTCGATTCGCCTGTGGCCCGATTCAAACGTTGAATGTTTCCGTTTTGCGACTCGGTATAGATGATGTTCGGGTCTTTCGGGTCAACCACGTTGTAAAATCCATCCCCGCCGCCAACGCGAATCCATTCGTCGTTACTCACGCCCTGAATATTCTGTGTCATTATCGGCGCGCCCCACGAGCCGTTATCCTGCAATCCGCCATAAATCCAGTATGGCTTGCGGAAATCGAACCCGATTTCATAGAACTGCGCCAGTGGAATCGTGTTGATGTAATCCCAGGTCCTGCCTTTGTCGTAGCTCAAAGTGATGCCGCCATCCGACCCGGTGATGAGGTGATCGGAATTGTTCGGATTGATCCAGAGCGCGTGGAAATCGCCGTGAATGCGCATACCTTGATTCTGAATGAAGCCTTTACCTCCGTTGTCGGAAGTGAACCATTGCGCGCCTAGAACGTAGAGGCGCTGATCGTTGTTTGGATCTATCCGAATCTTGCTGTAGTACATCGGCCGTGGGTTGGTATTTGACATCTTCTCCCATGTCGCGCCTTTGTCTTTGGAGCGGTAGACACCGCTTTCTCTCTGGTGCTCGAAAGTGATGTAAACGATCTTCGGATCTTTACGATAAATATCGATGCCGATGCGCCCGACCTCATCGGAGGGCAATCCGTTTGTCAGTTTCGTCCACGTCGCCCCGCCATCGGCGGTCTTATAGAGACCGCTGTGAGGACCGCCCCCCTGGAACCCGAACGGTGTGCGGCGACGCTGGTAGGCCGCAGCATAGAGCGTATTTGGGTCACTCAGATCCATGGCCAAATCAATAAAGCCCGTATCCTCATTAATAAATTTAGCATTCACCCATGTTTTGCCGCCATCCGTGGTCTTGTATAAACCACGTTCCTTGTTCGCGCCCCAGAGATGTCCTGCCGCGGCGACGTAGACGATGTCAGGGTTCTGCGGATGTATAGCAATGCGGCCGATGTGATGCGTATCTTTCAATCCCAGGTTCGTCCATGTCTTGCCGGCGTCGGTCGATTTGTATACCCCATTGCCCCAGGAAGAACTCTGGCGATTGTTCGCTTCACCAGTGCCAACCCAGACTATCTCCGGGTTCGACGGCGCAACAGTCACGTCGCCAATTGAACTGACTTCCTGGTTGTCAAATAACGGTTCCCAGGTAGTGCCGTTGTTGATGGTCTTCCACAATCCCCCCGAAGCAGTTGCCGCGTATATAGTCTGCGGATTGCCTTCGATGACGGCGAAGTCGTCAATGCGCCCGCCCATAATGGCCGGGCCAATTGAACGGAATTGTATTGTCTTGAAAACAGCCTCGGTCAGTTGCCCCCTGTTTTCCTGGGTCTGGGCAGCATTGTATTTTTTGATCAGTGCATCTGTGCTGCTTAGAGAAACAGCTGCGCAAACAACGATCAATGTGCGAATCGAGCGTGAGAGCGTCGGTTTCATCGGAGGGCCTCCTAATTGATGGTTCAGCTACAAGGAAAGTAAAACTTTACGGATGGCGGGAAGTTATCACTCGAAAGGAAGAAAATCAAAAGGCAAAAGGCAAAAGGCAAAAGGCAAAAATAAAGAAGAAAAGTTCTCATGAAATCAAAAGGCTGGAATATGCATCCTTATTTTTGCCTTTTGCCTTTTGCCTTTTGCCTTTTGATTTTCTTCCTTTTGCTTTCTTCCTTTCGCTTGTTTCGTATTCTCTATCTCTCTCCATCAAGATAGAAATACCAGAGCATTCGCGCTGCAACCGACCGATATGGTCTCCACTTCTTGCCGATCTCTTCAAACTCTGATTGTGTCGGCCGAAAAGGGAAACTCTTGAGCTTCTGCATCGCTACGAGTAAGGCTAAATCGCCTCTCGGCCAGATGTCGGGGCGACGCAATGCCATTAGCAAGTAAATGTCTGCAGTCCAATCACCAACACCCTTCAGCTTCTTTAATTCCTCGCGAATTTTGTCGTCACTCATCCTGTTGAACTTATTCAGATTAATCTCCCGGTCAACCAATGCCTGAGCGAGCAATCTGCAATAACCTGTTTTTTGACGACTGAAACCGATTGCCTTCAAAGTCACATCGTCGAGAGTCAGGAATCGTTGCGGAGTTACTACCGAAATATTTTCTCGCAATCGATTGAATGCTGCTTTCGCTGAGGCCAGCGAGACCTGCTGTTCGAGAATGATATGAACCAGTGTGGCAAAGCCAGGTTTGCGCGCCCATAAAGGCGGCGGGCCAAATTGTCGTAGAATTCGCGAGAGGTCTGGATCACGCCCAGCCAATAATTGCGCGCATTCTCTCAGGTTTTCTTCAGTTAGGATTTCCATAGATTCGATTTTTAATTCCTGCCCCGGGAATATTACACTGTGACACTCGTTGTGTAGCTATTACCAGCAATCCTCGGTTTGAGCGAATTTAAGGATTTACGGCCTCGCCGAGGCCGTAAATCCTTAAATTCGCTCAAACCGAGGATTGCTGGTCTATTACGAATGCAGGAGAATTTTGATGGATACAATCACACATGGAATTCTTGCCGGGGCTGTGTCACAGGCGCTCTTGTCTCGACGCTTGCCGCGTGGGGCAGGCATGATCGGGGCAGTCGGGGGAATGGCTCCGGATTTAGATATCTTCATCAGGTCAATGACTGATCCGACTGTCGGCTGGGTCTTCCATCGTCATTTCACACACAGCCTTATCCTCATTCCTGTTGGTGGCCTGATTGCCGCCTTGCCTTTTTTGTGGATGAACCGGTTCAAGAATCAGAGGAAGGAAGTTCTCCTCGCATCCACTATCGGCTATTCGACCCACGGATTGCTCGATGCGCTTACCAGCTACGGGACACAACTATATTGGCCTTTCTCGAGTAGCCGCGTCGCGTGGGACTGGATCGGCATCGTAGATCCGATCTACACGCTAATCTTACTCATCGGTGTTGTCATCACTGCGCGCACAAAACAGGCGAAATCAGTGCGCATTGCATTGCTGCTCTCGATCCTTTATCTGGGCTTTGGCGTATGGCAGCATCACCGCGCAGTCGAGGTTCAAAAACAATTGGCTGCGCTGCGTGGTCACCAGCTAACACATTGGAGGGTGATGCCGGCACCCGGCTGGTTGTTATACTGGCGTTCGGTTTACCTGGCAAATGGGCATTTGTACGCAGACGGAATCAGAGTTCCGTGGTTCAGCTCTCCACTTGTCCTTGAGGGCGGCTCAACCGATGCGACAACCCTGGAAGATTTGCCGCAAAATGCGCAGGCGAACGCAGAAACGAGGCGCCAGTTCCAGATCCTCAACTGGTTTGCAGATGGCATGATCGCATCGATTAAAGATGAACCCAATGCCACAGGCGATATGAGAATTACAGCAGCAGTGGAAGGCCTCCTGCCACTGTGGGGATTGAAATTTGACCCGTCGTCGGGCAGAGCTCAGCGATGGACTCCACCATTGTCTATCAGACGAGATTACGCCGGACTGCTAAGAGGCCTGTTTTTGGGAGACCCTCGTTATCGGCTTCTATCTACATTACCTGCAGATAACGTCCCTAAATCTGCTAACTGAAATATGATTGTTAAAACCTAACTCCTCAGCCGCTACGCGGATGAGGGTTAGGTTTAAAAATTTCTATAAATTTATCTTGCAAAATGCTCAAGTGTGGCTATTATATGCGCTGTCTGTTGCGGTGAATTATTAGTCTCACTACCATCTCTCGCGCCGTATCAGTATCGAATCAACTGGTGCCAACCGAACGTAAATGTCAAGCCCCTTTCAGAGCTTACTAAATATGAAAGAAGGCGAAGCCGCACTCCCACTTCGTTGCACTGAGCTTCGTTTTCAAGGAGATCTGATGATACGCCCTAAATACCACACACACCTCACACCCCATGCAATGTTGGGACTACTTCTATTTTCCTGTTTTGTAATTGCAGCTTTTTTCACGGCCTGGGCCTAGTTCGCAGTTCGCAGCATAGAGCGGATCACAATTGAGTGTAACGAATTGCCATGATGGTCAGGTCATCAGATTTTCGCGTTCCACTCCGGAACTTCTTCAGGTCTACCAGGCACCTGTCAATCAACGCTTTTGGCAATGTCATCCGGTCGTTGCTCACCAAATTCGCCATGCGCTCTAAACCATATTCCTCGCCAGTGCTATCTTGCGACTCAGAAAACCCATCAGTGTAGAGAAGCAGCGCATCGTCAGGAGCCAATTGCACACTGATAGATGAAAATTCCTGATTATAGAACACACCGACCGGAAGCCCGGACGCCTTGATATCCCTGACTTCGCCACCATTCAGCCATAGAATCGGCAAATGGCCCGCATTGCAAATCTCCACGGTTCCCGAATTGCCGGCCCTTCCGCAAACCAGGGTAGCATAGTGCATCGGCAGCGTGCTTTCGCAAAACAAGTTGTTCGCTCGCTCAACCAGCTGACAGACAGTCAGTCTCATTGGGATGAGCGTGCGGAACATGGCGTGAAGCTGCGCCATCACCATTGCAGCAGCGACCCCTTTACCCGAAACATCGCCGAGCATGAAATAGAGATTGCCATCCTCTGCGCAAACCAGGTCACAATAATCACCACTGACCGGGCCAAAAGCCTCGTAGTGATATCCAACCTGCCAGCCGCCGAACGCAAAATCCCGTTCTGGCAGCAACTTCGTTTGAATCTGAGCAGCTAAATCAAGATCGCGCTCAAGCGCCTGTTGTTCACGAGGCGTCAGATGATCGAGGCAAAAACGAACCAGCGGGTAAGCTAATAGGCGGTCCGTCTCAATCGGGTCATGACAGACTTCACACAATCCATAAGAGCCGTTCTTGAGGCGCCCGAGAGCTGCATCAACTTCGTGCAAAAGCTGTCGCAGTTGTGCGGACTCACCGTGGTTGATAATTGCCGCCTCAAGCTGCTGATGACGGTCAATCAACTGCTCGCGCAGATTGGCCTCGATCTGGTTTGCCATTTTCTTCCTCCTCCAAAGAGAGAATACGAAACAAACGAAAATCAGTTTTCAGTTTTCAGTTTTCAGTTTTCAGCTGGGGCGAGATATAGCTGAAAACTGAAAACTGA
>JAKEHZ010000175.1 GCA_022614735.1 Acidobacteriota bacterium
GAATAAGCCCAGTGCAACCGTGATTACGTCATCAACGAGAGAGACGATCTGATCGCCTTTGGGTGTCTTCAGCTCACGCGCCAAGCATAGGATTTCGAATAATGCCGAGGGTATTTGTTCAAGAGATGTTACCTTGCCGAACGGCTCCCGACTTCCAGCTAGTGAGAGTTTGCGCTTTGAATTGCTCACATCGTTTCTTGCTCCTCTTGATTTCTTTAACGATTGTATCTGTCAGTTTGTTGACTACTACGCCCGGGTCATCCGTTCCATCTGCACGCTTCCAACGAATGCAGACAGCAGAGGTGTTTAGCGAAACCTTCTCAACGCTGACGCGGTATGTGTCGCCTGTCTTTCGCGGTCGTCCGCGTTGCTTCTGGCTGCCAGGGAAGGGTAAGACAGGAGTAGAGACAGGCGTAGGCTGAGGAGCGGGCGGCGCTTGTGGCGGGATCGTTGGTTGTGATTGCGTCTATAACTTCTGCACCGAACATGAAAGCCTGCGACTGCCGGGACTGATTGGGGGCCATAAGTGGCTCGCACGGACACCAGCGATCGCCAGCGACATCACAGATCATTGTTGGACCGTTGATGAATTGCTCTCCTTCAAGGTCCCTACTCCAAGGTGGATGCCAACCATGCCCCGGGGGCGCCCTTCGAACGCCCTCAAAGCTAAGATTGCGAGGTGGTGCAAATGACCACGATTAAATGTGGAGCTACCCCATTTAGTATTTTGACTGCTTTTCGGGATTTTCGATCCATTTGACTTCGTAACGCCCACCACCGAATAAGCTATGGTCAAAACGGGCCCAGCCCGTGTGTTTGTTTCCCTGCTGGTCACAAATCACAAATTCAAAATACATTTCACCTCTGCCGTGAAAGCCGCCGAATGGACCCGTATCGAAGCGGTGTTCGAATTCCAACAGCTGCCATCCATTTGCGACAGCCCACTGGGCGACGCGTTCCTTTGACTTAGCCACATATTTTTTCGCCAAAATGGAATTCACAAAAAAGAACGCTAAAACAAAAATTGTGCCGGGAATGACTATCCATAAAGACGTTTTGAAGAAGTACCAATAAAAGGCGAAAATTGCTGAGCCATTCAGACACGTCAGAATCATTAACCTTGGAATGGAGTTTTTCGCCCAGGAGAACAGTAGCAATAAGTTAACCAGCATAAGACCGGCAGCCAGTTGGATTACCCAGCCAGGCCACCCGAATACGTAATGCCAGATGCATAGGATGGCGCCGGAAACAATGGTTGCCGCCAGCGGTGGAATTAGTCGTTGTGACGTTTTCAAGATTTAACTCCGATTATATTACCAAGTGAGAATAGCCGCTAGTTCGGGTATAGCCGAGATAGGCGTGTAAAAATAGGACATAGGGGCAATTTAGCGGGCGGGCAGATGCCCCCGAAATCGGCATTTATTTAGTTTGGTGCGGGAAAGCGGGGCGAAAGCCCAATGTTTGAGAGTGAGACTGAGAGAAAAAATGTGTATAATGTAAAATTTCCTTTTCTGACCTGCTCAATAGAGTGAAATGCCCGATCGGAGATGTTGCAAGAGGCCGCACCCTCCAAAAAAACGCACGGCAGGCGAATGTAAGGGCCGATCTTTGACTTTCCCGGTTCCGCCATCGAAAAGCCAAGTTGGGAAAATACGCCCCAGGAATGTGCTGCCCGCCGTGTAGAGATACTGATCGATCGTCACTTGCTGTCCTTTGGCGCGCGCATCCTCAATCAGTTTGATCGTGATTTTGCTATCTCCACAGCGCTTTTTGCTATTCACTTTGAAATGCGAGATTTCAACGGGGCACCTCGCTAGTTCCCCAATCTCCAGCGCTTCTTTGATTGCTTGCTCGACGCGATTGCCTTCGTCTCGCATATGCGTAGCGTAGTTGCCGCCGTATCTAGCCGCCACTTTCGCTAACTCTGCCACTTCGTCTGTTTTGGCGTAGGTGCCAGGGACAAAAACTAGACCGGTTGACAAGCCGACAGCCCCATCACGCATTGCCTGCTCCACTAGATCACGCATCCGTTGCATTTCTTCCGGCGTTGGGGTGCGGTCGAAGTCGCCGTTCATTCCAGCACGACGAACGGTATTGTGGCCCACGAGCGAAGCGATGTTGATCGAGATGCCGGCCTTTTCGAGTTCTGTAAACCATTCGCCTAGATTCGAGGCTGATCCGCCGCAATTACCGGTGACAACTGAAATCACTCCCATGCGCAGGAAGTTTTCTGCAGTAGGAAGTCGGCCGATATTGCTCTCGATGTGCGTGTGAACGTCAATGAAACCGGGAGTGACGATCAGGCCTTTTGCGTCAATTGTTCTCACAGCCCGAGTGGTTTCAACCTTGCCGATTTCGACGATGCGTCCGTTTTTAATCGCGATGTCGGCTTCGAACCACGGATTGCCCGTGCCGTCAACGATGTGGCCATTAGTAATGACTAGATCGAACTCCGAGGCTTGGGATAGAGCACGAAAGCCACTGCTATAGAAAGACAGCACAACGAGCATCCCCACAACAACCATCAGTAACCTATCTTGCATAGCGCTCCTTTCAAGTACGTCTCATCCCCGATCCCGCCCGAGAATTTTTCCATCTCAAATTAGAAAAAGCCGAATTCCGGCCAGGTCAATTCTCTCGCTGAAAATCAACGGCTTTGCTGGCTTTTTGAAAGCTGTTTCTGGAACGGTCTTTGGCCACCCTGCCAACCGGATATTAGCTCGCGCTATCCAGTGCCAACGAAAATGCGGGCCGTTCCGACAACAGGCACTGCTAATGAAGGATGTAACCGTCGCGCCGAAAGCGGTGATGCTATAGCTTTTCGAAGACCGTGGTGTTGTTGACCTTCTCGCCTTTTGCGTTGACGCCCTTTGCCGTAAGCGTCAGAGTCTTACCATCCTTGGAGATCACGCGGGTACCGGTCGAGACGACTTTCCCCGCTTTCTTGAGGGTGTACTCCACTTTGTAGGCGTTAATGCGCTTCAGCGTAATCGTATCCGAAATAGGGTTGCCGGTAACGGGGTAGTCCTTGCCGTCGAAGTTGGCAGTGAACTGAGAATCGATCGGCTGCCCTTCCGCATTCGTGCCTTTAGCAGTGACCTTGATGCCCTGTCCGACGGCTTCCTCTGTCAGCGTTAGGCTCTTCGGCGGCGGGCCAGGGCTGAACTTCGATTTCGCAAGATTGAATTTCCACGTTCCAATGGCGGGGTCAGTTTGCGCAAAGCCGGACAGCGGGGACATTACGACCAGACACACCGCCAGAACGGCCACGACACCACCCGCTCCGACAAAAAGCTTGAGAATCCTCATAGCGCCTCCTTATATGATGCTGTCAAGCGACAGCAGAACACCAACACCTTGGTTATCGCGCGGTTTAACGCTTCCGCATCAACTGTCGCGCTCACAACGGCGCCCTCATCGCTGGCTTCCGTTTATATCTGCAGACACATCAGGAGCGATGAAGGCGTTTATTGAATATACTTTTTACAAAGTATCGAAGTCGCTGAGAATCTTTGCGGCTTTGGATATGTCTGCGCTGCACATCCTACGCCAATTGATCTAAAACGTGAAGAACGCTGACCGGCTTCTAAATTTTTCTTCACTTTTCTGGCCCATCAGGAGTAAGCTCACGCCAGGCTCAGCGCCTCCCTCGTGTTTAACACCTGCAAACGGCAATGGCATCTCACGCCGTTACCTACTCCAATCAAACCGCACAGCCCCGTAGAAAGGATGCCCCCATGAAAGTAGCTTTAGTTGTTTTGACCTTACTTTGTATGCCCTCTTCGGCTTCTGCATCAACTGACATAGATGTGGGCCTGTTCAAGAATCAAAAGGTAGTGATAAAAATCCCGCGTAAGCTATATCAATATGAAAACGCCAGCATCGCGACCGGCGCTGCAATTTATACGGTTAGCGCAATGACCATAGACCGGGAGACGAACCCCATACTGCGAGAGGCCGATCCTATACTGGTCGTTGGCGGGCATCGTAACTGGGCAGAAATTGGCTGGCCGTTGATGATGGAATTCTATTTTGATAAAGCAAAGACGAAAAAAGAATATCATGAGCTCGAATTTCGCAGCGCCTCGGCATATATCAAACTGCGCCTCGATGTTCCTAGTCATGACGTGCGTCGGGTTTTGTATTCACTGGTGTACCCAGGCAGTCTTTATACGTTTGAGAAGACTGACTACTACCGAGAAACCTTGATTGGCAAAGTATTGCCTAAGATTTTTGTCGACGCTCTATCCAAACTGCCTATTGAAAAGCAAATCGGTTTACTGAAAGCCGTTAGATACAATGACGAAGCAATCCGTTATGAACGATTCAAAAACGCGAATTACCTTTCGTTCGGATTAGGCGATGACCCCAATGTCTATAACACACTGAGGCTAAATCAACATTCGAGGGCGGCACGCGTGATCAATGACCTCGTTCTACCTTCTCTGAAAGAGGCAGCGTTATACATCACGGACACACCAGAAATCGGCGGCATTAAGATGGCAATCCGTATTCTATACAAGGATTTCCTGCAGGAGCGAAATATCCATCCTCATGCCGAAGTGCTTGAAATCTATGCGCCTTACAATTTGATTGAGAAGTTTTTCAATCTCGACATTACTAATCAACAGTTGGTAGATGGCTCCGTCATTCTGATGAACGGTAATCGAATGCAGGTCTCGCTCGCTGGCGCTCAATAAATGAAAAAAGCCGCCCGGATGTGAGCGGCTTTCCCTTCCCTGCTGTCTAACCGAGTTACTTCTCAGCGAAGATAGCTTGAATCTGCGGGATGGCTGCGACCACTTCAGCGCTTGAACGTCTTCTTTTAAATTTTTCTTCACTTTCCCGGCCTATTAAGGGTAATATCACGCTCGGCTCAGCGCCTCCCTCGTGTCTGACATATACAAACGGCACCCACATCTCACGCCGTTAGCATCTCAATCCAACCTCTGCCCCGTCGAAAGGATATAGCCTATGAAACTTGTCACTCACATTTCAGCAACTGTCATTTTTCTTTGCCTCGGGCAAACAATAGTCGCGGCTCAAACCAATCAACCAACCCAAGCATCTGCTCACCATGAAGTTATCATTGATATCGAAGACGGCACCCAGGTAAAAGGTAGGTTTTTACGAGCCGATGCAAAGATCCTTGAAGTGGAGAATGATAGCCGCGTTCAGCAGATTGAAATTGAAAAGGTTGATAGCATCAAATTTGTTCGCGCAAGATCAATTAGCTCAACTGCCGCCAGCTCTTTAACGTCTCCACGTCCCACTTCAGCCCCCAATGCTCGTACGGAAAGTAAGCCGACAGACAGCAGTCGGGAGTCAACAAGCTATCGGACTTATATCAGAGGCCCTCGCGGCGGCTGCTACTACATCAACAGCAATGGAAATAAGACTTACGTTTCGCAAAGTTATTGCAAATAACGAAAAGACCACACACATCGAGCGGCCCTTCCTTCGCGTTTACAGGCGAGCCAATGTGTTGGCTGAGTGACTTCACTTTCCTTGCCTTACAGAGAATGTGGAAGGATAATCCGCTTGGCCCCAGTCACCACGAATCCTAAGCGCATCGGTCAGCTATATTCATCGGCAATGGATCGTAGGAAGAAAAACACAGACGCGCCGGAATCAGTCATTTTTTAGCTGTAGATAAGCCCGAAGTAGAATTATTCAGAATGCAGAGGATTTTATCCGAAGTGCTCAGACCGAACTTTCGCGGGAACCTGTCGAATTGGCTCTGAGCACTTCGGATAAAATCCTCTGCATAGTGTCCAATTTGATTATTTTGACTCTGAGCAAATTGGGTGAGAGACCGGAACCGTCAACGAGGAGCAAGAGGTCAATGATTATTGATTAACCAGAGTCCGGGATTGAAGAACGACGAGGGCTATTCTTCAAACCCGGACTCGGGTTTGATTATTTACGCCAGGTTCCGCACGACCTACTCGTAGCGCGCCAGCGCGAAGTCGGTGCCTCCGGCCAGCCCCGCCGCGACAATCTTCCCGTCCGGCTGTACGGCAACGGAAAACGCACCGTCAGAGGAGCCTGCGAAATCGGTGGTCACTTTGCCGCCTGTGCCGAAGCTGGCGTCGAGCGTGCCACTACTTTCGGCTGCCTTGACCACTGGGAGCGTCTGACCGGAGATGAGTATTGAGGCAAACACACAGGCTAACGCCAGCAGTGCTTGCGTGTTTTTGGGTAGGTTTTGCATTAGTGTACTCCTTTTCGAGCGCCGCTTATGCAAGGAAGCGACGAGTCAATAGAAAATGGGCTGCGCAGAAGACAGAATTGTAACTCGCAACCTAACGGAGAGTCTGATTAGAGAATGCCGTACGATCTCTTCTTCTGGAACCAGAAGCGAAAGAATCGAGCGCTTTCAACCAAAGGAATTCAGAAGAAGGTCGAGCGTTACGCAAAGGCCGCCGGCATCAAAGCGAGTTGCCACAGTCTTCGCCATACCTTCGCCTCCAATCTACTGGAAGAAGGCGCCGAAGTAATCTCTATCAAAGAGCTGATGGGACATTCATTAATCGAATCGAGTGAACGCTACGCGAAGTTATCGAATCGGCGCGTCAAACAGATCTACCTGCAAACGATCAAAAAAGTGATTGATAAAACCCGCGTTTGAGATGATGATTGTCGCCAATAACAGCTCCCTTCAAGAATCAGCCGCTGAATCGAAGCCGGTTCAGCCTATAAACTGCGACTTCACAGTCGCTTACGTGTCATTGTCGGAGTCAGGTTATTGTCGCCATAATGCGTATACCGCTGAATTTTCTTCCGCGCCGTGCACGACCGATGAAATACCAGTTCTAGGAGATGTCGGAAGCTTCACCCTTCGAGAAAAGCGATTGTGGCTAAATAACATCGCCCTCGCCGCTGACTTCCGTTTGCGTTTGCAGACATATTTGGAACAATGAACTCGGGATAATTTAAATGCGTGCCTGAGTCTCTGAGATTGTTTAAGGCCTAGGCTATGACTGCGCTGCAAATTCTACGCTGATTGATTATAGATGTGAAGAGCAAATGCGCGGCCGCCGATGAGCTGTGGCGTGATGGTGACGATCATTAAGCCGGATTTGGGAGCGTGGCAACTTGGATTCAAGCTTTACGGCTCAGCAAGTCCGGTGTGCAAAGTCGGTTGGACAAATGTATAACATCGAAAAGATTTTTAAATTCTCAGAAAGATTTTTAGCTTTTCATCACTATATATTGGGGATCATAACTAATCTTTCTGTTTATTCGTTTTCTTCAAGCGTCATAAAAACAAAGGCAGACAGTCACTGCCGAATTTAGATCAACAGCACGGGTCGCGCCGAATTTCAGCCAACCTCCCGTATTTACTGTTCAGACGGCCTTAACGCTCAGAATATATACATCGGTCTGACGATTGGATCACACTTCGGACGTGGGGTAACCGGACTGCTAACACTCCAGTCAAACAACAAAAGGAGCATTCGCGATGAAACGCAACAGAATGATTTGGTTGATGTGTGGGTTTATTCTCGCTGTAACGCTCAGCCTGATTTGGTTGCCGGTCTTACGTCTGGAGGAGGCGCAAGCGGAGGACGGCCAAATAAATAGAGTTCGTACGTTCCATTGCCACAATAGCGCGGTCAGCGGCAGATACTCCTACCACTTGACCGGCAGCCTAGCCGGGGTGGGCCCGGTAGCCGTGATAGGGTCATTCACGCAGAATTACGATGGGTCGTTCGTCGGCCAGCACAGCGCCATTAGCTTCAATGGCCAGATCGTACAGAACTTGCCATACAGCGGGACTTTCTCGCTCGGTTCCGATTGCGTGGCCACAGGCAGTTTCACCGACGCGACCGGGCTGAAGGTCACCTTCAAGTATGTGGTAATGGACCAGGGGGATGAATTGCGCTTCCTTAATACTGACGCTGGTAATGTGCTTTCAGGCGTCGCGAAGCGAGTTGACTAATCGCACTGTCCAGCAGGAGGTGCACCCATCGCGTACATGGGTTACTCCAGTGGATAAATCGCAGTTACCACACGAGATTGGTGCAAGATTACCTGGGTCACAAAAACATTGCTCACACGGTCAGGTACACGAGAACGGCAGCAGTACGTTTTGAAGGATTGTGGCGGTAAGCAAAATGGATCAGTCCCTTAGCTCGTGTACTTGTGCCATTTGTTTTAGCGCCTTTCAGAGTTTTGACAAGACTTCTGATTCTGAACCACATGGCTGCGTCATAACAAACTTAGCAGGAGGCTAAATCATGAAAAAGCGGATAGATGTTGTTGCGATCATTCTGTTCATCACCCTGGCGCTGATCTTCAGCGCGCAGACTGCGGTGGCGCAGGATCCCGTCAAAGTGGATTCGAAGCACTACAAAGTAGAAGCAGAAAATGCCTGGGTGCGGGTACTGCGAATCGATTACGGGCCGAAGGAGAAGTCGGTAATGCACAAGCATCCCGCCGGGGTGGTGGTGTATCTTGCCGACAGTAAAGTGAAGTTTGGCCTTCCAGGAGGAAAGTCCCAGGAGCAGTCGGGTAAGGCGGGTGAGGCGGGCTGGATTCCAGCCGGAACACATCTGCCTGAGAATCTAGGTGATAAACCCATCGAGGCAATTTTGGTAGAATTGAAAGCCAAGCCCGCGGGGGCGAAATCCGCTGCGGCTGAAGACCCGCTGAAAACCGACCCGCAGATCTACAAGGCGGAGGTCGAGAACGACCGTGTGCGAGTGCTGCGCGTCCAGGTCGGTCCTCACGCGAAGACCGCGATGCATTCGCATCCCGCGAACGTGGTCATTTTCCTGACTGACGGCCGCATCAAGTTCTCTTTCCCGGACGGGAAGACGCAGGAAGCGCAAGTGAAAGCCGGTCAGGTTCTGTTGGACAATCCGGTAAAGCACGCGGGCGAAAACCTGAGTGATAAACCGGCTGAAGTAATGGTCGTGGAGTTGAAGGGTGGGGGGACAGCCGCCAAGCCCGCTGCCAAAAAGCCAGGCGCATAACTCTATTCGCAAGGAATTCAATGTGAAAAGAGTCATTGGCCAATTCAAAGGTTATTTCGGTTCGACAGCCTGTTACAAAATGGACGAACAAGAAGCAAGACGGCTTTCTCAGGATTCCAGAGTCCGGTACGTCGAGCAGAGAGTTAGCATAGAGTATAAATGGCCTCTGAATTGCGCAACTATCACTGCATTGGC
>JAKEHZ010000176.1 GCA_022614735.1 Acidobacteriota bacterium
AAATGAAAGTTCTCAGGCCTTTTTGCCCTTTTTGTTTCTTATTGTATTTTTTGCTTTTCTCCTGCTTTCTTAACTTAATGCCATTGAGCGTAAGCGACCTGGTATTTGGTTAGGTGTCTCTTTCGTAGGTAGCAGGTCGCTTACGCTCCCCGTACTGCAATTCCGTTATTTCCGTTTGTTCCGTTTTCTGTCTTAAAAAAAATGAGGAGGCAAATTGCGCCTCCTCAAAAACGGGTCCGAAAACATTCGGACACCTCACCCTGAACACCAAACATACATATAAATAAAGCTCTCTTTAGTCATGCCTTAGCAAAAGTGGATAGATGAACTCATACCTATCGCGGCTCAATCTTTATTTTTACCTTCTGTTCAATGCGTTCTCTAACGATTGTCAAAGAAAATTCAATTATCGTCCTCTCGCTCGTATTCCCATCTTTACCCAGTCGGTCGATCAAGGAATTCAAATCAGAGGTTGAAGTAACGGGCTCATCATTGACCGCAACGATGCAATCTCCTGCTTTGACCCCTCCGCGTTCAGCCGCGCCACCGGCCCTGACTTCACTGACCAGAACACCACGAGTTACATTAAAATACTTGGACAGTTGCTCACTCAATGGAGAGGAGATAACTCCGAAATAATATCGGTTGGCATTGACGTTGAAGCGAGGCAAACTGCCGGGAGAAGATATCTGAGGCTTTCCCTCGCGGATTTGCTTCTCGATCTCCGCACGACCATCCTCAGCCATCTTACGGAATTCCTTTTCCTCATCAAGAAGCCTGAGCGCTCCTTTTTCATCACCCTTCTTGCGTAATTCTTCCGCTTCTTTGCGCCGGTCTTCTGCCGCCACCAACATCGAGTCAGGCTCGCGGAATAAACGCTGACGCTCATCAAGAGCTGCGGTGCGCCGATGGCCAAGCTCGACGGGGATATTTCGTAACTCCCCGTTACGACTTATCCCCAGTGTGATTCTACTTCCTGGTGAAGATTCAACAAGCAAGCGAAAGAACTGTGCCCGATTCTGCACTAACTGGTTATCGAAAATGAGGATGACATCATTTTCCTGAAATCCGGCTTTGGCTGCAGGGCTGTTCTCTTCAACCTTACCGACAACGGCGCCGCGCACCTCTGCCAGCTTCAGTTGTTTCGCTCGTTCTTCGTTGATGTCACCGAGATAGACCCCCAAATACCCCCCGCCGCTATGCTGAATGATGGGGTATCCGACCGTGGGTGTCTGAATTGATAATAGCGAGATTTTCTGCGGGACATGAACTGCTCTAATTTGAGCAAGAACATCCCTGGGGGCATATGCTAGGATCAGTATTGGCAATAAAAAATTACACACCAGAGCACATAACGGTAGAAATGACACTGACTCCTGTTCTGCCCTGGAATTACTGCCAAACTGGTTAAGCATCATGTGAATTTGATTGGAAATCTGGCGTGTCCGATGCCGGTTTCGCTCACGCAGCCACTTCCACGCAGGGGTTCTGTGAAAGTTCCATTAAATTTAGTGGTTTCACCTGCGAATCCGAAAGCCTTACTTCACCTTAAAAATGACGAGTGTCAGATCGTCTTCCTGCTCGGCATCGGAGGTCCATGCTCTGACTGACTGGAGGATCCTATTCTCTATCTCAGCCGCAGGCAAATCTGAGTGCCGAACAATTGTTGAGATCAGGCGTTCCTCACCGTACTCTTCATTATCCGGATTCCGCGCTTCAATCAGACCATCGGTGAAGGCGGCCAGGAGGTCTCCGCTTTCCAACTTCAATTCGCTGTCTTCAAATACAAAGTCGTGAAACAAACCCAGCACCGTACCACCTCGTTCCAGTCGCTCTATCTCAGGTTCGCCTGATTTCTTCCAGCGGAGGAGCAGCGGTGGATTGTGTCCAGCGTTTGTGTAACGAAGCACAGAATTCTTCTCGTCATATTCGGCGTAAAAAAGAGTAATGTAACTTGCGTCAATTATTGAATCAGCGACTTGTTGGTTTACTCGCTCAACAATTCTCTGGACTGGATGCGAAAGAGGAGTTAACTCTGCCGAATGTTGACGGACCTGGCTGATGCCGTCGTGCGGCTCCGATTGAGCAGCCAGACTCAGTTTGAAGTTATAAGCGTCGTAATAGGCCTGCACCTGCCCGCGTAAATTGGCCTGAAGATTGGCCATCATGAGCGCCGCAGAAACCCCCTTCCCGCAGACGTCGGCGACAACTATTCCAACCACGCCAGGGGCAACATCGAGATAGTCATAGTAATCACCACTCACGGAGCGCGCGGGTATGCAGACGCCCGGAGCAAAATCCAGTTTCGCTGTTTTCGGGACGGTCCGAGGAAACAGCTGTGATTGCACTTGAGCAGCGATCTTCATCTCCTGATCCAGGCGCTGCTTATCGGCCGACACACGCAGCAGTTCGCGGATCGAGCGTGTCATCCGATTGAATGAAACAGCGAGTGCGCTAAGCTGATCGCGGCCTGTTATGGGTATCTCGTGTTCGAAATCACCGGACTCCACGCGATTCGTTCCAGCATAAAGATAATGCACGGCTCCCGTGATTGAACGTGTCAGATAGACCGCCGAACCAATCGCCAGGAGTGCGATAAATAGGAAAAAGATTGCAAGACCGACTATAGCGATGAATATGGATTCTCCAATCCCACCTCCTGATTTAAACTGTTGTACTCGATACCAGATCTTATTCGGTAGTAGGAATGATGTATCGAGCAGCAATACGTCGCGCTCTTTTGTCTCTCCGGTCGACCAACTAGTGGCTCTTTTGTATATCGGAAGGCTACCTGACGGAAAGGCTGTTAACTCATCCATCTCAAGTTGCGGGCCTTCTGTTGTGTTAAGCACCGAGGTGAGCACCCTACCGGGCTTAACCTCAAGCTCAGTCGAATGTCTGATGTGCATGCACAGATTGGCGCCGATTGGATAAATTAGTTGAAAAACGACGGGCGACGGCTCTTTCAACTTGATAATATGCCGGGCGCGAACAAACTTTTCGCCCGTAGGGCTCGCCTCAACGACCAGCCCATGGAACTCGTTCTCAGCTCGCAACCACTCAGGTAATTTTTCTCTCGCGTCGATCATCAGGTTCTGGGCGTTGGCCCCTTCCGATGAAGGCCCTCGGACTGAGATTGCAAGACCACCTGACTCGACGCTGCCAAGGCTCAGAGTTAAATCGGGAAAGACAGGTGCCAGGACATTTGCCCGTTCCTGCAGCCTGCGCTGCAATAGATCTCGATCCATGCGACTCAAGTCCCAATTACTCAAATCACGGCTGAGCGACATTGCCGCAGCGTGCGATTGTTCGAGATAGCCATCCAGCTGACGTAAGACAAGAGTTGCGTTCGATTGTATAACCACAACTATGCCGACCAGGACGATTAATAAGATGAGCAACAAGATCGGAAGCGCGCCAATGAGCAGGTAGGTGACTATCAGGCGACGACGCAAGCGCCACAACAAATGCTGAGTAATCCAATGAGCACCTTTGATCGCGAAATATATGAGAGGAATGAAACCCAGTAAAGAAGCGAAATCAACTATCTTCTTAAGAAAAGCACTACCAGCCAGTGTTTGTCCGCTCCCCAGAGTCCAATCGATAAACCAAACGATCAATGCCGCAAGCATTGCTTTACCCATAAAGGTGATCGGTAACAGGCTCTTAAGCAACTCGAGCAAAGGAAATTTCTGTGTGCGCTGTTGTGACATATAAAATCAGCTGCCGGTAATATTTTCTACGGTCTCGAGAGTCTGAAGAGAGAATACGAAACAAACGAAATAAACGAAACAAACGAAAAAGAGCCGGTTTTTTTCGTTTGTTTCGTTTATTTCGTTTGTTTCGTATTCTCTCTCTCAGCTCAATTCAGCTTCGAATTTAGGATAGAGCGCGTCGATCACATCTCGATGTTTTTCTTCGACAAATTTACGGCGCACTTTGAGCGTGGGGGTGAGTTCTCCACTTTCGACCGAAAATTCCTGATCAAGCAGAGCGATCCTTTTGATCTTCTCGTGGGGGGCCAGCCCTCTGGTTACTTCATCGACCTTCTTTTTGAAATATTCAATGACCCGAGCGTGATGGACGAGCTCCGATGAATTCTTCGTTTCAATATTGAGCGATTTGGCATAGGCGCGCAGAGCATCGAATGCCGGCACGATTAAAGCCGAGGGAAATTTGCGAGAATTGCCGATGACAACAACCTGTTCGACCATCGGAATGCTGCGGATCATATTTTCAATTAGTTGTGGTGCGATATATTTGCCCAGACTGGTCTTGATCAAATCCTTTTTGCGGTCGGTGATACGGATATATCCATCCTCGTCGATCGCTCCGATATCGCCGGTATGAAACCACACTCCATCGTCATAGCGCTGCAAGACACGCTCTGTCTCTTCGGGCATTTGATAATATCCTTGCATGACATTGTCGCCCTGGACGAGCAATTCACCATCTTCGGCTACGCGGACTTTAACACCTGGAATTGTTTGCCCAATTGAACCTATCCGATTCGCTTCCGGACGATTGAAAGAGACGACCGGCGAGGTCTCGGTTAAACCATAGCCCTGCAAAATCGGAAGACCGGCTCCGAGGAAGATGTACCCCAGTTCCGGTGGTAAGGCCGCTCCGCCGGCGACAAAGAATCGTATCCGTCCACCAACAGCCTCTCGCCATTTGGTGAAGACGAGACGATCCATCAACTTGTGTTCTAGCGCCAATCCAATCGGCACGCGGCGACCTTTGTCCCTTAGGACCGCAACTTCGCGGCCCGCTTCGATCGCTCGATGAAAGATCTTCTGTTTGAAAGGCGATGCCTCTGCTGCCCGTTTGTTGATCGTCGCGTAGATTCTTTCGAACAGACGTGGGACCGCGGTCACGACAGTCGGCCGCACTTCCTTGATGTCTTCGGCAACAGTCTCGACGGCGCGCGCAAAGCAGATTTTCACTCCGAACCACATGTAAATGTAAAGAACCGTCCGTTCGAAGACGTGTGAAAGGGGAAGGAAGCTGAGAGCCACATCGTTATCGTGCAAATCAAATACTTCTCCTGACCGCAGCGCATTAGAGACCAGGTTATGATGTGTGAGCATAACGCCTTTCGGTTCACCTGTGGTGCCCGATGTGTAGATAATCGTCGCCAGATCATCCAGTTTCGATTGCGCTGTCATCTGCTCAAAAAGCTGCGGTTGCCGATCAAACACTTCTGCGCCCTGGTTCTCCAGGAGGGCAAGACTCATGAGGCCATCATCCTTCGGCTCTTCAAACAAGATCAGTCGCGGTCTCTCCCTACTTTTAAAACTATCGAGAGCGGGCCAGATGCGGCGTAGTTGTTTATTGGTCGAGATGAAGAGGATGCGCGCCTCACTGTTGCGGAGAATGAATTCGACCTGGTCGACAGATTGCGTCGGATAGATTGGGACATTGATCGCGGCATTAGCGAGAATTGCGAAATCGGTTATGCTCCATTCAGGACTGCTTTCTGCAAGTAAAGCAACTCGTTCACCTGCACGCAGACCGAGTTGAGACAGTCCGAGAGCGACATTTCGCACGCGTTCATTCAATTCCCTACCGGTGATGTCGTGCCATTTCTTGTCGCGACGGAAGCTCATGACTATCTCGGTATCGCGCCGCTGGATCGATCTATTGAACAACTCGTTTAGAGTACGAGGCTCGTCACTCCCCATTTCAATCTCCCGCCTGATTTTAGAATTGAATACCTCGATTGAGAACGCGTAGGTTAAAGCCAGAGCGTGTACGATGTTGTTGGGATCACGCTTTGCCAGTGCGCACGTGATCATCAATCTATTTCTCTGATTTGTCAATTTTTAACCTGCTTCGACCTCTTGTCACGTAAAGGGACAGTTCTGTTTAATTGAGAACAGACCACTTAAAAAACCCTCTAGCAATTATCGGGCCTTGACACTAAACTCTTTTTTTCTTATTCTTTGCGTTCGTGTTTTTGACGAGATTTTACGGAGATTATATCTATGTCTACCTACTTTCCCAGCGGCAAGAATCTGGAGCAATTTCGACAGTGGCACGTCATTGATGCCACGGGCATGACCGTCGGTCGATTGGCAAGCGAGGTTGCGCACATCCTGATGGGCAAGCATAAACCGAGCTACACCACCTTTCTCGACATGGGCGATCACGTGATCGTCATTAATGCCTCAAAAATCGTTTTCAAAGGCAACAAAACCGACGAAAAGTTCTATCGTCATCATACCGGCTGGCCGGGCGGTCTGAAAGAAATCTCTGCTCGCGAACTGCTCGCGAAGAATCCGGTGCGCCTGGTGGAGCTTGCAATCAAAGGCATGCTTCCCAAGACCAAACTTGGTCGCGCGATGGGGAGCAAACTCAAGGTATATGCCGGGGCTGACCATCCGCACGGGGCACAAAAACCCTTGCCGCTTGCGATTGCGGCCAAGAAAAACTGAGATGCAATGACAACTACTGGGAGCGCAAGCTCTCCCAGTAGTTGAAGAGGAGCGATTTTAAACGTGGCTGATATTCAATATTACGGGACGGGCCGGCGTAAGAGCGCGACAGCGCGAGTTTATCTGCGTCCGGGAAGCGGCAGCTTCAAGGTTAACCGGACCTCTTTTGATACTTATTTCAAAAATGAGACGCTGCGAATGATCATTCGACAGCCGTTGCAACTGACCGACACGCTGAATAAATTCGACGTATTGGTTAACGTTGCCGGAGGCGGAGTTTCCGGTCAGGCAGGCGCAGTGCGGCACGGCATAGCTCGTGCCCTGGTCGAGTTCAACGCGGAGCTTCGCAAGAAACTCAAGAAAGCCGGTTTACTTACTCGCGATCCGCGCGCCAAAGAGCGTAAAAAGTACGGTCAGAAGGGCGCACGCAAGCGATTCCAGTTCTCGAAACGGTAAGAACAGTTTTCAGTTTTCAGTTTTCGGTTTTCAGTTCGCCGTAGACTGAAAACCGAAAACTGAAAACTGAAACCCAATCCATTGTCAGCTTCGTCGTTGGTTGTTGCGGCGAGCGGACCGATAATCCCGAGGCTGGCGAGTACAAAAACCAATAATGGAGGTTTAATTGGCAACTGTAACCATGAAGGAATTACTCGAAGCAGGTGTACACTTCGGCCATCAAGTACGCAGGTGGAATCCGAAGATGAAAGAGTACATCTTCGGAGAGCGAAACGGCATTTACATCATTGACCTGCAAAAGACGCAGCGGATGTTTAAGGAAGCGATGAAGTTCCTCTCGACACTATCGAGTGAAGGGACCGATAAAACTATCCTCTTCGTCGGTACGAAACGTCAGGCGCAGGACGCGATAAAAGAAGAAGCTCTGCGCTGCAACCAGTTCTACGTTAACCAACGGTGGCTCGGCGGCCTCCTCACCAATTTCCAGACAATCCAGAAATCAATCAAACGATTCAAAGAGATCGAAGCGATGCAGGCTGATGGCCGCATCGATCAGTACGCGAAAAAAGAGCGTTTGCATCTTGAGCGCGAACGCCAGGCTCTGGAAAAAAATCTGTCCGGCATCAAAGAGATGAAAAAGTTGCCTGACGCGATCTTCGTGATCGATACGAATAAAGAGGAGATCGCCGTTAAGGAAGCTAATCGCCTGGGAATCCCGGTTGTTGCTGTGGTCGATACCAATTGCACACCCGAAGGCGTAAATTTCATTATCCCGGGAAATGACGATGCTCTGCGAGCTGTTCGCTTGTTCGCCTCGCGTATTGCCGACTCGATCCTTGAAGGCCAGCAACTGGCGCAGCAAAAAGAGGCTGAAGAAGCTGCTCTCGCTGCTGAACAAGCCAAAGCCAGCGGCGTGACGGTAGAAATAGCTCCGCGTCAACAGCGTGAACGTGGCGAGCGAGGAGGACGCGGGCGAGATCGAGGACGTGGGGATCGTCGCGGTCGTGGTGAGCGTGGCGATCGCGGTGATCGCGGTGATCGCGGTGATCGCAGGGCTGCAACTCAACGCCCGGCGACCGGGGCTGCGGCGGCAGCGCCGGCTGTCAGCGCTGAGCCGGCGCCAGAGGCTCCGGAAGCAACGCCTGCTCCCGAATCCACCGCACCAGTTCCAGCTCTGGTTGAAGAAGTGGCCGCGCCGAGTCAGCCTGTTGATGCACCTGCCGAAAGCGCAGCGGAGACAGCTTAATTCAATCTCATGTAGTGAGACAATGCTTCTCATTTACGACGGCGCAGCCACTGCCCGGTCCGCGAGGCTGCGCCTTTTTTGCACAATCTCTTTAGATCATCAGATCATCGCGTGCGGCAGAGCATGAACGAAGGCTTTTCAGTATCGCTCGTTGCCGCCTTTTGGAAGGGAAATAGTATTTTATGAATATCACGGCAGAAATGGTTAGAGCACTGCGCGAAAAAACCGGCGCAGGAATGATGGAATGCAAGAAGGCGCTCACCGAAGCTAACGGGAACGAAGAGCAGGCAGTTGAGATTTTGCGCAAGTCGGGGCTCGCCAGCGCCAAGAAGCGCGAAGGCAGAATCGCGGCAGAGGGCATCGTCGGCTCATATATTCATATGGGCGGCAAAGTCGGTGTCCTGGTTGAAGTCAACTGCGAAACAGATTTCGTAGCGCGGACTGAAGATTTCCAGAGATTCGTCAAAGACATAGCCATGCATATCTGCGCCTCAGAGCCGCAGTATGTCAGTAAAGAAGAGATCCCGGCAGAAGTGATCGAGAAGGAGCGTGAGATAGCGCGCGGTCAGGCACTGGCTGATCCGAAGAATGCGAACAAGCCTGATAACATCATCGAGAAAATGGTTCAGGGCCGTCTTGAAAAATTCTTCACCGAAGCAGTGCTGCTCGAACAACCATTTGTTAAAGATCAGGCCATGACAATTGCTGAACTTGTCTCTCAACTCACGGGCAAGACCGGCGAGAAGATCAACATCCGCCGATTTACTCGCTACAAGATGGGCGAGGGACTTGAAAAACGCTCTGCTGAATTAGCTTAACTTTTCATTGTGTCCGATTTATCCGATAAAACAACTCCGTACTACCGCCGTATCCTCCTTAAATTGAGCGGCGAGGCATTGCTGGGTGATGCCGGTTATGGTATCGACCCTGAGGTGGTGCAGAGAGTCGCACAAGAAGTTAAGGATGTCCGCGAGCTCAGTGTCGAAATTGCGATGGTCGTCGGAGGCGGTAATATCTTTCGCGGGCTGAAAGCGAGCACAGCAGGAATGGACCGCGCCTCGGCGGATTACATGGGCATGCTGGCAACGGTGATGAACGCTGTGGCGCTTCAGGATGCCCTGGAAAAACTCGGCGTCTTCACCCGTGTCGTTTCTGCGATCGAGATGCGTGAGGTGGCTGAGCCATTCATTCGTCGACGCGCGATACGCCATCTGGAAAAAGGGCGCATTGTGATCTTCGCCGCAGGAATAGGCCAGCCTTTCTTTACCACAGACACGGCAGCAGCGATGCGCGCGCTCGAGATAAAAGCCGATGTACTGATGAAGGCGACGAGAGTCGGTGGCATTTACACGGCTGACCCGCGCAAAGACCCCACTGCAGTCAAAATTGAGGAGCTCACCTATATGCGTGTCTTGCAGGAAGAGCTGGCGGTCATGGACGCTTCAGCGATCTCCTTATGCAAAGATAATCGTCTGCCGATTCTGGTATTTAATATGAACGAGCCCGGCAACATCAAACGAGCCGTGTTTGGCGAGCGTGTTGGATCGATCGTCAGGCCGGATGATGGTCAGAACGCGAAGCACTAAATAGCCATTTCTTGTGGGAGGAAATTATGATCAAGGATATCGCTAAAGAAACCAGGACCAGGATGGAAAGGGTGATCGAAGACTTCCGTCATAAACTCGCCACTGTGCGAACTGGCCGGGCCTCAACCAGTCTGCTCGACAATATCACGGTCGACTATTACGGAACACAGATGCCGCTCAATCAGGTGGCGACGATTCATGCCCCTGAAGCCTCGATGCTCACAGTCCAGCCATTCGATCCTTCGCTCATCAATGATATCGAAAAGGCGCTCCGATCTTCCGAACTCGGCATCAACCCATCAAACGATGGCAAATTGATCCGCATACCCATCCCCCCGCTCACTGAAGAACGCCGCAAGCAGATGGTCAAAATCGTTCATGAAATGGCCGAAGATCACAAGACAGCGGTACGCAACATTCGCCGTGACTCCAATGACAAACTCAAGAAGGCTCTCAAAGAAAAAACGATTTCTGAAGATGATGAGAAGGGCGGGCTCGATGAAGTACAAAAGCAGACCGATCAGTATGTCGCTAAGGTCGGCGATTTAAGCAAGCATAAAGAAGACGAGATTCTGAAGGTATAGGAGGGAAAACGGAACAAACGGAAATAACGGAACAAACGGAAAAATGCTAGAGAATTTCCGTTTGTTCCGTTATTTCCGTTTGTTCCGTTTTCCCTGCCTTCCATACTCTCACATCGTCGCACGAATCAACCCGCCATCAACTTGCAGCGATACTCCCGAAATGTAACTGGCGCGTTCCGAAGCAAGAAAAGCTACTACCTCACCTATCTCTCTAGGCTCTCCGAGTCTGCGCAGTGGAATTTCAGTCGCAGCCTGAGCGAAGTACTGTTCGTGAGTAATGCCCCGCTCTTTGACACGCGCCTCAGCGAGCGCATACTGCCGATCGGTGAGGATGTGACCGGTCAGAATTGCATTGACCGTGATATTATCCGGCCCCAGCTGATTTGCAAGCGTTTTGGTCAAACCGGACAAACCCGCGCGTAAAGTGCTCGATATAGTCAGCTCATCTACTGGCTGTTTTGCAACCAGTGAAGTCAGATGGATGATCCTTCCCCATCGTCGCGCCTGCATCTCAGGAATAACGAAGCGCGAAAGCCTGACCACATTCAATAAAGTTGATTCGACTCCTGCTATCCATTGCTCATCAGTCAATTCTTGAAAACGTTTGACAGGCGGCCCACCCGTATTCGTCACCAGAATATCGACCTGACCGAAACGTTTGATGGTCTGTTGATGCCACTTCTCTAATTCCGTCGCAGAAGAAACATCTGTGACGACGGCCAGAGTATCAATGTGTGCAGCAATTTCAGCTCTCGCCTTCTCCAGGCTCTCCTCGTCGCGCGCGCAGATCGAGACGCGACAGCCTTCCTTCGCTAATGCAAGAGCGCAAGCCTTGCCGAGCCCTTTGCTCGCCGCTGCAACCATAGCCACACGATTATTTAGTTCGAGGTTCATATCCAGTCCAGCTTGCTATAAAAGCAATCAGCCGTCAACTATCAATTGTAAATGCCCCGGGTACGCATCGCTTCCAGCGTGCCAGGTCTCCGGTAACGACCGCCTATCGAAGACCAGCACGCTGGAAACGATGCGTACCCAGGGCGCTTCCATTGTTTCCGGGCGTCATCCATGACGACATGAACGACTCTTCAGAAAACGTACAGCAACCTTTCCAGGTTGCTGTTGACTCACTGATATGACCATTGAGAAAAAAACAGCAACCTGGAAAGGTTGCTGTACACTGCATGCGATTTTAATTGTTTATGGGCTTCGTCCGTGACGACCTGAGCGACGCTTTAGAAATCGTAACTACTCCGCGGTTAGTGCAGTACGGGGAGCGTCAGCGACCTGAGCCTCGGCAATAGGCCGTTTTATCAAGGCTCAGGTCGCTGACGCTCC
>JAKEHZ010000177.1 GCA_022614735.1 Acidobacteriota bacterium
TCAACATATTTCTGGACTGTGCTCGTCGAACGCACGGTGATTTGCCGAAGACTGCCCAACTTCGTGATCAACGCATCAGCCATACCGAGTCCGAGGGCCTGATCGGCCTCGATAACTTTCTCGGCCTTCAGCGATTTGAACGGTAGCACAGCGATGTTGCGCATACCGGGTTGAGTCGGCCATGCTTGCCCTTTAAACCACCACAAGAACGATCCGCCGGCAGCAATGGCCAGCATGGCCGCTGCCAGCAGCCACGGCGCTGGGTGAGGCGAGAAGCTGCGCGCCCTCTTTTTTGCGGTGCGGATTGAGACTGATTTCGTTTCGGCGTTCGCTGACCCGGCTTGCGTGGCAAAGGATTCTGTTTCGCCGTTGTAATCTGAGGGAATCGTGACGGCCGGAGTAATCTCAACAGGCGGTGGCGCAAGCTCATGCTCCGTCACATCGGCGATGAAACGGTAGCCGCGCTTAGGCACCGTCTCGATGTACTGCGGCGCAGCAGGGCTTTCGCCCAACGCTTTTCGCAAGGTCGAGACGTTGACGTTGAGGTTTACCTCCTCGACGACCGTGTCCGGCCACAAGGATTGCAACAGTTGCTCCTTCTCCATCAACCGCCCGGCGTTCTGCACAAATAGCACCAGCAGATCGAAGACTTTCGGTTTGAGGTCAATCACTTCGCCATCGCGGGACAAAAGGCGTTCGGCGACATCAACTTTGAATGGGGCGAATTCGTAAATCCGGCGGTGCTGTTTGCTCACGCTCAGATCGCGGCGGAGTTCGCGCAAATTTTGATAACGCCGCTCTCGATCCTTCTCCAGCATCTTGCGCACTATCCGCCCTAACTCCGGCGTCACTTGTGGGTTGGAATGGTTGAGCGCGGGCGGGTCGGCGTGCAGCAGATTGTTGATCAACGCGACTGTATTCTCGCCGCTAAAGGGAAGACGGCCAGTCAGCAGTTCATAAAGCACGACGCCCAAACTGAAGATGTCGCTGCGGTGATCCACTTCATCGCCCTTCGCCTGTTCCGGCGACATATAAGCGAGGGTGCCCATAATCAACCCAGGATTGGTGCGCAGCATCCCGGTTTGGAAAGCGCTGGCTGTGCCACTCTCCACCGGATACTCCGTCGTCATGAACTTTGCCAAACCGAAATCGAGCACTTTGATTCGTTCCGCCTCGGCCACTATGACATTCGAAGGTTTGACATCGCGATGCACAATGCCGCGCGCGTGCGCGGCTTCGAGCGCATCAGCGATTTGCAGCACCAGTTCTATCGCCTGGTTGGGGCTCAACCTGTGCGTCCGCCCATACTCGCTTAATGGCTTGCCCGGCACATACTCCATCGCGATGAAGCTGTGTTCAATGCCGTCGCGTGTAAATTGATCAATCTCATAAATGGTCGCAATGTTTGGGTGGTTGAGAGCTGCGGCGGCTTGCGCTTCGCGCAGAAAACGCTTCTTCGATTCTTCGCTCTGAGGGCTCAGCCTTGGCTGTGAGTTGGCGCCTAACACTTTCAGCGCAACTTGACGATGTAAGCGTAAATCTTCGGCTTTGTAGACTTCGCCCATCCCGCCCGAGCCGAGCCGTTCCAGAATTCTGTAATGGGAGATCGTCTCATCAATCATATACAAAGACTCAAGCTGAATTGTGACAGGTCATCAGCTCACATTTAGCTAACAGGATAACGACAATGTCTTCGAAACCATGAATTGCGCAAGCCCGGATTGCCCCAGGAATGGATTAATACGGTCGACTTGCGTGGTAATGGGGAAGAGACTCGCTGACTTCGATAACTGCCATCACCTGACGGCGATTCTCCTCGCCCGTTAATCCCATGAGAGGGTTAAAATATTCCCGGCGCTGTGAATAATTCAAAACCACAGCAGTTTGACCGGTTTGGTCGCGTTGTGATGTTAAGAGATCGGCAATCTGGAGCTGCATTAGTCTGAGAAGTTAGATAACTCGGCACTCGGGTAATTCTGGGAGAAATATGACAGAACCTCTATTCATGCCGCTAACGAGCTATCAGGAATATCCTCACGAAGAGATGAGGCAACGCGCGGCTGCATTTCTCGCCGAGATGCAACGGCGGCGCACTGTTCGTCACTTTTCCAACCGACCCGTCCCGCGCGAGGTCATCGAGAGTTGTCTGTTGGCTAGTGGGACGGCGCCGAGCGGCGCGAATCTACAGCCGTGGCATTTCGTCGTGGTGAGCGATCCGACAATAAAGTGCCGGATACGCGAGGCCGCAGAAAAAGAGGAATACGACTTTTATCACAGGCGCGCCCCGCAGGAGTGGCTCGATGCACTGGCGCCGTTGGGGACGGACGAATACAAGCCATACTTGGAGACAGCGCCTTATCTAATTGTCATCTTCGCGCTAAGCCACGGGTTGCTGCCGGACGGTCGGAAGGTGAAGCATTACTACGTGACCGAGTCGGTCGGCATTGCCACCGGGATGCTGATCACGGCCATTCACCAGGTGGGTCTGGTCTCACTGACGCATACCCCTAGCCCAATGGGCTTTTTGAACCAGGTTCTGGGACGGCCGAGCCACGAGAAGCCGTTTTTGATCCTGGTAGTGGGCTATCCGGCGGAAGACGCTGTTGTGCCGGATATTGATAAAAAACCCTTGGAAGAGATTGCAACCTTCCTTTAATACCGGGCGATTGACTTTTCTTCATTGATCGCAGGGATATCGCACCTGGCCTAGCCCGCATTTCTCATGGGCGCTTTCTCATAAAGTTGAAAGCGCAAAAAGTTGAAGCCTATGACCGAAAAACTGTCTTTTGGCCACCAAGTCATAAAGATCAAGCCGTTTGATTATGTGATGACAACGGGCGGCTTGATTTCTGAGTAGTCCGCGAGTTAGTGATAGACACAGTCCTTCCGAGAACGGCCCTGGCCGCGCCAATCCTGCCTTTCAATCCTGGACTGACCGTGCCTTTCACCGCTCAGCAGCGCAGCGGATCGAGTCCGCGCAGCCGTCGATAGACATCAACAAACATCTTCTGGAACGGGTAACTGCTGGCCAGGCGCACCCAGACGCGGCGCACCGAGACTTGCACTTGCGCGCCGATCTTGAGCAGTCTTAACCGGATCGTCGAGCATTGTGCTTGATCCATTTCGGTGTTAGCCAATCCCAACCGACGTAACTCGTTCATCAGCACATAGGCCACACTGGAGAGCCAGAGTCGCGTTTGATTCGACTTCAGGTATTTGGTCGAGGTTCGGTCCGCGAATAATTCCAGTTGCTGTTCCTTGATCCGGTTCTCCATTTCGCCACGGGCGCAGTAGAGGTCTTCGTAGAGCGCCCGCGCGTCGTATTGTTCCTGACCCAGGCTGGTTACCACAAAGCGTGGATTGGCGCCTGCCGCGAGATGTTCGGCCTTGCCTACCAACCTCCGCTCACGGCTCCAACTCTCCAGCGTTTGATACCGCTTCTCGCCAAAGACCCGCGTGGCCAGACCTGTCGCTTCGAACTGACGCTTGGCCGCTTCCATCTCACTCTTCAGCAGCTTCAATAACCGTTCGTTCTTGGCCTGCCCGAAAACGTAATCGACCCGCTCCTGACTTTCACACCAGGTCATGATCGCATCCCGTGAAAAGCCGGAATCTCCACGCAAAATGATCTGGACTTCCGGCCAGCTCTCGCGCACCTGTTTGACGATTCGTTGGATTTCATCCAATGCCCCAGCGCTTTGGTCCTGATTGGCCTCTCGTAGTCGAGCGCACAGCAGAAAGTCTCCGCAGAAGATGTACAAGGGGAGATAACAGTAGTGACCGTAATAGCCGTGAAAGAACCTCCCTTCCTGACGACCGTGCAGCGGGTCATCGGTGGCATCGAGGTCAAAGACCAACAACTCCGGCGGCCGGTCGTGCGCTTGCAGAAAAATCTTAACGAAGAACCCCTCAACCTTGGCGACATTGAGGGCGATCTTTTTGTATCGGCCATCTTTCTGCGCCTCATCCGATCTCAACTCCAGACGATTGAGCGTGCTCTTGCCAGCCAAGGCACTGCCACGATCGGCCTCGCGCCGCCGCTGCTCTCCACTCGGATCACTCTTGCCCACCACCGCCGCCAATAACGGGTCTTTCCGGATCAGGTCGTGATCGTTGAGATCCTCGTACCCGAGCGCCAGACCATAAATCCTTTGTGCTAACAAATCCTCCACCGGATGCTCGATTTTCTCCTGATCCCGATGATCAGTAAAGCATGCCGCGAATTGCTTGATGATCTGTCGCTTCGCTTCGACTTCCTTCAGCAATAACACTCCGCCATCGGAAGTGATCGTGCCGCCATTGAACTCGGCCACGATGGGGTGTACTCCGGGGGCTTGAAACTCAAGCTTTTCACTTCTACACTCCGCCTGCATTTGTTTGTCCCTTCTTCCTGGCATAGGTTTTTGTCGATAGAAGACTTCATACCATGAAGAAGGGCTTTTTGGTTCAAACTAATGAGAAATGCGAGCTAGGACCAGCACGGAAATCTGGTTAAAGACATACGGCATCCTGATGGATAAACTGTTGGCCTAGAGCATATTTTCGATGAAAACAGGAGAACCAGAGTGGCTATTGATCCACGGAAGCGACAGAAAAAGCTGGCCAAAGAACGCGCGAAACGGAAAGCCAAAGCCCTGGCCAATCGGCGCGCACAGCAAGGGAAGCCATCTTTTCTTCTACGCGCGGCCCTCGGGCTAGAGTTTGAGCTGGCCGCGCGCGGCCCGATCCATGAATGTTATGTCAATAAGAAATTGATGACTCCTGGCTACGATCAGGGTATGGGGACCGTGATTGTCTCGCGTCTAGCTTCCAGCGGGATGATCGCAGCGGGAGTCTATCTGCTTGACCTCTTCTGTCTCGGCGTGAAGGATTCTTTCGCCAGGCTCCTGACGAGGGAAGAATACCGCCAAATTCTTTCTCAAACCCGCTTGCAGGAACCCATGAAAAAGGCTGAGCCCGCCGTGGCAAAGAAATTGATTGAGGATACTGTCGCCTACGCGCGTAGTATCGGCTTCGAGCCTCATCCTGATTTTCGACCCGCGCGAAAGTTGTTGGAAGATATCGATGCCTCTGCCTGCATGATGGAATTCACCTTTGGAGATCGTGGCAAACCGCACTTCATCTCCGGCCCTTACGATTCCCAAACGCGCATCCGGCAGATTCGCGACACTCTGGAACGCACTTGCGGAAAAGACAACTACAATATGACCATTCTGCTCGGCGATCCCTTCGGGGATGACGATTTCGATGATGATTATGAAGAAGAAGACGAAGAGGGAGATTGAAGCATAGAATTAACTTGCATCCTCTCATCTTGTTTTGTTCCTGGATTTCTGATCGTGCAATCGTGCCTTTTGACAGCGTGACCTCCGTTCCCTGGCCGAATAAATCCACAAGTAGATGATTGGCTTCACTCCGGACTTCTTCCTAGCCTCGATAATGTTGTGATGCTAGGCGACGCGCTGGCTTATTGATTCCGTTCTTCTATCTTGTAATCATCGTGCTTACGGACGCCTCCGATTCTTTTAACAACAACACGCCGGCATCGAAAGTGATCGTGCCACTATTGAATTCGGCCACGATGGAGCGTGCTCCGGGAGTTTGAAATTCGAGCTTCTCGTTTCTACACTCTGTCTGCATTTGTTAGCTTCTCCTTCACGGAATAAGTGTTTGTTTCTAGATGACTTCAGACCATGAAGAGGAGCTTTTTCGTTCGGCCTAATGAGAAATGCGGGCTAGTTGAAATCGCGGACGGCTTTCCAGGCTCTTCTCTGGCAACGACACTGGAAGAGTTTTGTCGTAATATCAGCGCTGCGCTCGATAATCCGAGCTTTGAAACGAAACAGAAAATCCTGCGCCTGGTGGTGGATCTAATTGAGTTCCGCGATGATCAGATCACGATCAAGCACGTGATCCCAATCTCAGATGTACGATTGCAACGTAATCAACATAATGACTGCACCCCGAGTATGCAACTTTGTCAGAGGCGCCCATGAACAAGGAAGATGTTAAAAAGACTTATAGTGTTTCTCTGATGATGATCTTTCTATGGTCGGTCTTGCTTGTGGCGAACCATGAAGCAATCGCTCTCGACCGTAACAAGGCTCTCACGCAGTACAGCCATACGGTCTGGCACGACAAGGACGGCCTCCCGCAAAACACGGTACGCGCCATCACGCAGACGCGTGACGGCTATCTCTGGATCGGCACGGAAGGCGGTCTGGCCCGTTTTGATGGCGTCCGCTTCACAGTCTTCGACCGCGCGAACACGAAGGAGATCAGAAATAATTCTATTACGGCGTTATACGAGAGCCAGGATGGAAGCCTCTGGATCGGCACAGCTGGCGGGGGCTTGGTTCGATTCTTCGAGAGCAGATTCACCACCTACACCAAGGCAAATGGCATGGCCAACAACTTCATCCGGGCGATCACTGAAGATCGTGCAGGTCATCTCTGGATCGGCACAACCGACGGGTTGAGCAGCTTCCGGGATGGGCTATTCACTACTTACAGGACCGCAAATGGCCTGCCGGCCAATGTTGTCAGAACGCTCAATCTCGATCGGCGGAATGATCTCTGGATCGGCACCTCTGTGGGGTTGGCACGGCTCACGAATGGGGAATTTGTAGTCTATACGACTAAAGATGGTCTCTCGCACGACTCCATCCGCACGATTTGTGAAGACCGTCAGGGCAACCTCTGGATTGGTACCGAAGGCAGTGGGATCAACCGGCTGAAGGGCGGAGTTTTCACCGTCTACACAACGAAAGATGGGCTCTCAAGCGATCTTATCAGATCTATCAATGTAGACTCTGAGGATAATCTTTGGATCGGTACAGCTGGCGGCGGGCTCAACCGCCTCGCGGGCGGAAAGTTTTCGACCTTTGGAATTCGAGAAGGATTATCGACTAACTTCGTCAGATCGATTCACGAGGACCGCGAAGGCAACCTGTGGGTCGGGACCGAGGGTGGCGGGCTGCACCGCTTCAGTGACGGGAAGGTCACGACCGTCACGACCAAAGAGGGTTTGTCGAGTGACTTTGTGAAAGCAGTCTATGAGGATGCGAAAGGCGAGCTCTGGATCGGCACCGAGGGTGGTGGTTTAAATCGATTGCGGGGCGGAAAGGTAACTGTCTTCGGAAGTGAGGACGGGATACCAAACAATCCTGTTAAAGCGCTCTATGGGGAGACGAAAGGCAGCCTCTGGATCGGCACGGATGGCGGCGGACTCGTGCGGCTTAAAAATGGGAAGGCGGCCACCTACACCGAGCGGGACGGTCTATTGGGTATGGCGGTGTTCGCCATCTGCGGTGATCGTGAAGGCAACGTGTGGGTTGGAACGGGCAATGGTTTGAACCGCTTACGCAATGGGAGGGTTACAACCTACACAAAGAAAGATGGACTTCTAGACAACCGCATCAGGGCGCTTCATGCGGGTCGCGATGGCAGTTTGTGGATTGGGTTTCGTGATAGCGGGCTGACGCGGTTGAAAGATGGGCAGTTTACAGTCTACACGGAAAAAGAGGGGATGCCCGATGTCAGTGTGTTTTCATTCCACGAAGACGGCGCAGGTGAGCTATGGATGGCGACCGATGGCGGGCTCGTGCGGCTGAGAGAGGGAGCGTTCACCACATTCACCACGCGTCAAGGTCTGTTCGACGACACCCTGTACCGGATCCTTGAGGATGATCGAGGACGACTGTGGGTGAGCAGCAGTAAGGGTATCTTTCATGTCAGCAAAAGAGAGTTGGATGCGGTGGCTGCGGGGCGGACGGGGGCGGTCAGTTCTGTTTCTTTCACGACGGCGGATGGGATGATATCGAGCGAATGCACGGGAGGATCGCAACCAGCAGGGTGGCGGACACGCGAAGGCAAGCTCTGGTTTCCGACCGTCAGGGGTTTGGTGATGATCGACCCGGAAGCTGAGGCGTCCAACAAACTGCCTCCGCTAGTTCATATCGAGCAGGTCATTGTTGATAAAAAACCAATCGTTGCAAACGAAAAGGCTCAGCTACCCGCCGGGACCGTGGATGTGGATTTTTACTACACGGCTCTCAGTTTTGTGGCGCCCGAAAGAGTCAGATTCAGGTATAAATTAGAAGGGATGGAGAAAGAATGGACTGAAGCTGGCACGCGGCGTGTTGCGTATTACACGAATCTTCCCCCAGGGAACTACAGGTTCCGCGTGATGGCGTCAAATAATGACGGGGTGTGGAATGCGGCAGGGGCTTCTTTCGATGTCTCCATCAAACCATATTTTTATCAAACCCACCTTTTCTATGCACTGTGCGCAGTAGCCTTGGCTTTGGCGTCGTGGAGTATTTACCGTCTTCGCATCAAGCAATTGAAAACGCGATTCTCCGCTATACTGGAAGAACGTAATCGGATCGCACGAGAGATCCACGATACCCTGGCGCAGGGATTCGCTGGAATCTCAATGCAATTGGAAGCAGGAAAAGAGATGCTTTTTGTTTCGCCGCAAATGGCTAATGAGCATCTGGACCAGGCAAACCTTCTGGCCCGAAGTTGCCTGGAAGAAGCTCGCCAGTATGTCTGGGACCTGCGCCATCATATTGAAGGCAACGACTTGGCGAGTGTGATGGCGAGTATGGCGCGAAATCTGACGACTGGTCTACGCCTTGATTTCAAAGTTTTAGGCGCCGCGCGGCCGGTCTCTGATAATGTCGAGAGTAATATCCTGCGTATTGGGCAAGAAGCCATCATCAATGTCGTAAAGCACGCGCGCGCTCGGCAGATTCAAGTCGAACTTTGCTACGCATCGCAATCTCTCCGGCTGTGTGTGCGGGATGATGGTTGTGGATTTGATGCCCGGCACGCTCCCGCTGCTGACGGCCACTATGGGCTGCTCGGCATGAGCGAGCGGGCCAGAAGCATCGGTGGGAGCCTGAGATTACATAGCATTCCGGGAAAAGGAACAGAGATCAATGTAGAGGTTACGATTGATAATAAACTTGGGAGATTCGATGTTTAAGATCGTTGATGCGAACGAGTGCCGAAAGGCGGAACCCAACATCTGATTCGGAGTCGGAAGATGGACGTGATAAACCCAATCCATGTGATGGTCGTTGACGATCATGCCATATTGCGCTCTGGTTTGGCCGCGATGATCGAAAAGACAATCTCGACGCCAAGATTATTCTGCTTACACTACATAATGATCCTAGTCTTGCAGGAAAAGCCTTTGAAGCCGGCGCACTCGGTTATGTCTTGAAGATGCAGACAGCAAAGCAATTGACACAAGCTATCCACCAGGTGCATCAGGGAATACGATTCGTCTCACCAGAAATTAAATGGTCGCCGTAATCTCTGGAAACGCTTCGGCGAACCGTTGCGCTGATCAAACGGCGGTCAGATATTTCGCCATGTTGAGATGTATGATCCGTTGCTCCTGGATGGAGCCATAAATACGCACGTTTCTGCAATCACTCGCGGGTGATTAGTCACGCAGGTTCGCACATATTTCGCGATTATTATGCAGATGCAATCCCTGAAGGATGATTCGGATTGAGAGACCGGAAAAAAGTTGGAGAGCTGCCCGTCAGCTGTCAATGGCTTTCACCCTCTCACGCTGACGCTGATAAAAGGCTGCGGCTTTTGCCCGATTGCCGCACCCCGCCATACTGCACCACCGCCGGCTGTGATTTTTCGTCGTGTCATAAAAGTATAGAACGCATGCCGGACTTTCGCATTTCTTTAAGTGAGCCGGATCGCCGTAGCAGAGCAGATCGGCGGCCGACTCGGCAATTGGTGAGAGGATCTGTCGCGGCTCGCGGAAATCGGCGTGAAAACGTTTCTCAAACCCGCCTTCCGTTTTCACCAACTCGGCATAGCCAGGTTTGCCTTGCAACATTGCGTTAATCATCTTAATCGCCGATGGCTTGACTGCTTTGCCGCCGACAATTCTCTCAACCATTTCGCGCAAAATCCGCCTGAAGTCCTGCGCTTGCACGAAAATTTTCTCGGCTTCGCTTCGCCCGCGCCAGTCCTCAACTAACTTCACGGCTTGCGGTAATTCCAGCAAACCCGCTGCCGATGCCCACGCTACGAAATCTTCGAACCCCATCAGCAAATCTTTCATCTCGCCGTTCTCGACAATCTGTGTGTTGACAAAATCCAAACTCAGATTATTGGCGACGATGAAAAACTTCGCATTTTCAAACGCACTCGTCATTTTTCAACTCCCCTTCGACATCTTCATTCTAACCTTCAAAGTTTCTACTTGACAAGTTATAAAAACCCTTATAACCTGCCATACGTCCGTTAGATGGTTAGAGATCAATTCAAAGGAGCGAATAAAAATGACGACAAACACTGCAATCGATGGCTTTCAAACAGGTCACGTCGGCTTAAACGTCAGCGACATCGAGCGCTCGAAGCAATTTTATCGAGAAGTCTTCGGTTTCGATGTGATGGCGGAATCACGGGAAGAGGGCAAGCGTTTTGTTCTCTTGAGCAAAGACCAAAAACTCGTCTTGACGCTGTGGCAGCAAAGCGTGGAGCGTTTCAACAAGGGGATTTCAGGTTTGCATCACCTTTCTTTTCAAGTGGAGACGATTGGTGCGGTACAGACAGCCGAGCAAAAACTGAAACAGATCGGGGCAAAATTGATTTATGACAGGATTGTGGCGCATGGCGAAGGCGCACAATCGGGTGGCATTTATTTTGAAGACCCGGACGGCATCCGGCTGGAGATTTATGCACCAATGGGTGCTGGTGAATACACTGCCTCGGCTGGCGGCGCGCCGTCGTGCGGTTTCTTCTGAAACTTGAATCGTAAAGGAGCGAACGATGACACAGATTTACCATGAAGGCGAACTTGGGGTGCAAGCGCGGTCCGGAGTACAGGAATTGGCAAGTCGCGTTGGAAAATCAATTCGCTCATTCATGCCGTTGGCTGCTCAAGAATTCTTGAGCAGCCTACCTATGGCAGTTCTGGCTTCGGTTGATAGGCAGGGGCAAGTTTGGGCATCGTTGCTCACGGGCGAAGCCGGCTTTATGCAGGCAGTTGACGGGCGAACAGTCCGGATAGACGCACCGCCTGTTGGGGGCGACCCGCTCCGCGAAAACCTGGTGGTGAATAATCAAGTGGGAATGATTGCGATTGAATTTTCTACGCGCCGCCGAATGAGAATCAACGGCACGGCTGAAATCGGGAGGGATTCGGCAATTTACATTCACGCTATACAGGTTTATTCCAATTGTCCGAAGTACATCCAGGCGCGTGCCTGGCAAGTGGAGGACGGTGAAACGCCAGTGGCCGGTGAGGTTAGACGGACCACAGAATTGACCGAACCGCAGCGGGTTTGGATAGAAAGCGCCGATACTTTTTTTATCGCCAGTCACCACGGCGAGGGTGGTGCCGATGCATCGCATCGCGGCGGGAATCCCGGCTTTGTCCGGGTTTTGGATAAAGGCGCATTGGTTTTTCCCGATTATGCCGGCAACACAATGTTTCAGACGCTCGGCAACCTCGCGCTCAATCCGAACTGCGGCTTACTGTTTATTGACTTTGAGCGCGGCGAGACGCTGCAATTGACCGGAACGGCGCAAATCATCTGGGATTCAGAGCGGCTCGCAGAATTTGCCGGAGCTGAACGGGCTGTTGAGTTTCGCATCGCCGAAGCAATTGAAATTTTCGGCTCAATACGGTTGAACTGGCAGTTTATGGACTACTCGCCGTTTAATCCGAAATCATCGCTGGAAACGGCCTTTTAACGAACGAGTTTCTCAAATGCGCCTGAACTTACAGTTCCGAGACCTACTCATGAGCAGCTGACTCATTCGATCTTCATTAACTCCTTCAGGACATCCTCATTCGATGGCCTCACTTTGTAATCCACCTCGATAAACCGCCATCGCACGATCCCTTTCCGATCGATGACGAGTGTGGCCGGATGCGGGATCGGCCTTTTTGCCTGGTCATTGAGCAGACCGTAGCGATCGATCACCCGATGATCAGCGTCCGAGAGCAACGGGAAATCGAGTCCGGGGCTATCTTTGAGTTTCTCAAGTAAAGCGTTTGTTTTGTCATGAGGATCAACACTGACCGCTAGAATTTCCGCTTTACCTTTCAGATTGTCATTGAGCAGCGATTTCAGCTTGCCAAGCTGAGTAACGCAGTACGGTCACCAGTAACCGCGGTAAAACACCAGCACGACAGATTTTCGCTCGCGATAACCTGAAAGCATGACAGGCTTGCCGTCTTTATCTTCAAGGGTAAAGTCAGGAGCTGCTTCGCCGACCTTAATGCGATTGAGATCAGCGGGAGGTAAACCGGTGCCATCTTTTGGACCGAGTTTGGATTGAGCTAATGCCTTGAACGAAAAGGCAGTCAGCGCGAATACGCAGAGCAGGGAAGCAAAAATGAGTCGTTTCATTGATTCTCCTTGAAAAACATCCAACGGAAGATACGAGCTTTCGTTAGTGCGCGGACGATCCTGTTTCTACTTTGTATTTGGCGTTTGGAAGTTTACCAGCCTCGCTGCTGCAGCCCCTATCACTTTGCGGCTTTTGCGCTGCTGAACGAACGCAACTGCCAGTAACTTATCTCGCTGCCAATCATTGCGTACAGTCATGCTAGATGCAGCGGTGAGCGGTTTACCTTGTCTGGCTTGTGTGCTGCTGATGATATCAAGCTGACGCACAACTGTGCCATGACTGAGGCGGCGCCCAGCGTTATCCCCACGCGATACTTTTGATTGAAGATTACTTTCGGTGATTGCCAGTACAACTTCTGCAGTTTCACCAGCACTGATAGCAGGAAGATCGGTTGCTCGAACTTGAAATGAATACGTGTCGGAGTTGATTCCCGGTGTGGGAGTGATCTGCACTTTAGCTTTCGGGGCGCGTGCGGCATTGGCGATTGCCTCGAGCGCTTTATTCATCTTGCTGCCCACGAACTGTACCTGCCCGTCCACCACCATTTGCGGCGTGTAAACATCGGTATTGTTAAAAGCGCGAGCGTAAGAGTTTTGCCTGTTACTGAAAACAGGAGATGAAAAAGGATCGGTCCAGCCAATGTAATTCCAGTAATCAACGTGTTCACCGAGCGCGATGATTTCCGCTCCGGCAACTGGCTGAATTCGTTCCAAACGGGCTAATACTTCATCCGCAGATGGACAACTTGAACAGCCTTCAGAGGTAAATAATTCGACGATTACTGGAATTCTTTGTCCATCGGCCTTGGCTGGATTCCATTGGACGGATTCCTCAATCGCATTGGTTTGGTGGCGTAAGATAGCTGCACTTATAAGTAACAATCCCAAGACAATGATGAATAAAATGAGCCAAAGCTTCATCCTGTTTTCCCTTCGTATCTAGTCGATATGATGATCCATTCGGCAATCTCCTGCCTCTCATTCGCGAACGCGGTTTTCTCTTGCTATTCCATATATGTCACGGGATGAGCGAAATATTTCAGACACAGGCAAAAATATTATAGTACTTGCCAAGCCGTCGGATCCGGGGTTGTTATCGGAGGTGGCCCAGGATTATCGAAATGACAAAGCTGAAAAACTACCCCCGATTTTGAAGACCGGAGATGTCATTGGGACTCAAGAGACAACAACATTGTCAAGCCACCCTTCCATCACGCTTAAGACTCGCACGGGTTGTCCCGAAGCTCTTCGCGGGTATACCACGCGATGAGTCGGGAAGACCAGGCCGTCGAACGCTCTATGCGCATGACAGAAATGTGCTCCCCGCGCGAACTCGCCAAAGGTATATGCCGTGTAGTCGAGGCGGCGCAGCAGCTTCTGTTCGTCGAAATAAAAAACCTGCTCACGGCTATGCGTCGGGAAGCTCGGTGGATAGCGAACGTGCAGAGTTCGCCAGCAAGAACCATCCTGCTCATGCCATCTGTCGCCTTCGCGACACTCGAACTCTGGCCAGAGAAAGAGATAGGGTGTGACAGCGTAGTTCCAGAATGCATAACCAAAGAAGTACAACAAATCTAGGTCGTCCCAGAAAATCCGACGAGGGATACGCCCGTCGGCATCAAGGATGGTTCTACGGTGAGCCATCATCTCTCCCGCTCTTGTCTCGATCCTCACGCTATCGGTCTCGAAAACGCCTCTTAGACCACTGCGCGGGAACGGAGCGAGTACGGCGTAAATTCGCCGAGTGTTGACGGTGCAGGCAAATGCACGCGAGCGCGGCGACTGAAACTTAAGGGCGAGCATTTTTCCGCCGATACGCAGTTGGAGCTTCAGCTCACGAACTCCTGCCCAACGCTCCGAGCCCCCGTGAGCAGCGATGACCTCCTTCAGTAATGAAACCTCTGCCATATGTCCATATCCGGCCACAAATGCCCATCAGAATCAAATCGAGGTCACCCCCTTCAGTTTCTCCGGATTAGTGATGACGTGGATCGTTCCCACCTGATCATCTGTCGTATCCAGGGTTACAACGCTGTGTGGGCGATGATTGATATAGCTGATAACCTCCGGCTGGCCATTGATTTCTGATAGACGGGGGACCTGGTCGACTGGCGCCAGCTTAAGTAGCACACCCACGATGAGTCAGGCGATGAAAGTCGGCCCGATAATGGATCGCGGATACGAATAAGTGCGCCCAGATGATGGTGCACTTCTTGACAATCTAGCGAGGAGCCGAAACGCATGCCTTTCATCGAAACTCTGGTTGTCTACCCGATCAAGTCACTCGACGGCGCTCGCGCTTGCTGGGAGGACTGTTTGTTCAACGCATCGGGGACAGTTGTGGATTTTGAAATCGGATCGGTACATCTGAATGGCATCAAACCCTGCCAGCACTGCGTTGTGCCTTCGCGCGATCCGTTCACGGGTGAAACGCTGACAGGCTTTCAGATAGCCTTTGCACGGAAATGTAGAGAAACGCCGCCGGATTGGGCAGAATCGTCGCGCTTCGATCACTATTACTGCCTGAGCGTTAACACGCGGATTCCGTTAACCGAAGCCGGAAAGATCATCAGAGCCGGCGATGAGATCAGATTGCTCGGAGCTCACCGGAGAGTCAGCCAGCGAACATATACTGAGAACGATTCAGCACGCTGAAGAGGGGGAATTATTTCTTTCTTCAGTCGCGATCTACCTCTCTATATGGAGATCGTGCATATTCTGTGAATGTTTTGACTGAGAAGTTTTATTAAGGCTGTGGAAACAACAGGCGTGCCAGTTCTTCGCGCCATACATAGCCAAGTGCCTCAGTCAGTTGCCGTAATACTTCAAGCCCATAATTACGCACTACTTGTGCATTTTGGCCCGGCAACGGCTCAAGCAGTCCTCGTAAAACATCGGGAGTTACATTCAGATATCGTTTCCACTCTTCGGAACTATGCCCGCTGACTTTGAGAACGACTGCTGGTGGAATACCCGCCAGAATTGCGCGCGTCACGAAGGCGTGACGAAGGTCGTGCAGATGTAGATCAGCAATCTCCTTTTTAGTTCGCGCCGTGTTGAATGATTTTTTCACGTCTCGGAGACCGCCAAAGACTAACCCTGAAGTATGGTTACCAGTATGTTTATATAACTCTTTCAGATGGTCGTGAACTCGCTGCGTCATCGGAACGCTACGCGCGACGTTGCCTTTAGCATTGATGTCTCTGACGTTGATCTGACGCGAGGCAAAATCAACATCCTTGCGCCAGTCAAGTGTAAACAGTTCGTTTCTCCGTAGCCCGGTGTCAGAAGCAATGATAATCACGTGTGAGAGATGCGCACGTTTGCCCACACAAATTTCAAGTAGTGCCACCTCTTCCCCGAACGTAGGGATGCGGTCACGCTTGGTTTCGGCTTTGCGCTGGATAAGCGGCCCGCCCGTGCTGGCATTAAAGGGATTTCTGGCCAGCTTACGATTGATGACAGCATAATCAGGTTTAGTCTCATAGTTGACCTCCCAATGATTGAGCAATGCTCACAGTGATTACGCAATTGAACAGCTGAATTGTTAGAATTGCTTTCTCCAGAGCCAGCCGCGCTGTCGCTCAATGTTTGTGCGGTTTTGCTCCCGGTGCGTGCGAATGAGGTTTTGGTTTCTTCTTCGGGCTTCCAGGTTTGATTTGAGATGATTCAGTTTCTCCCTCGGCCATCTCCTTCAACTGCTTCAACTCCTCTGGCGAAAGCTGTGGCAAGCGCCGAATGAATGTCACCAACGCCCAGATGGATTCCGGACTGTCCTCCTTTGTAGTCTTCTCGAAGACTGCCTTCGCTAGGTCATTACCCTTTGCGCCTCAAAAATTCCGTGACGCTTTTGGACATACGCCGCTCTCGTTGTATGGATTATTTGGTTTCGACCATTCTATTGCTCACCATAGTACTGTCAAACGAAAGACGATCCAGTCCCGCTTTGTAGTTTAAGGTGAGGCGAACTGCTTCGTCTGACAGCCGTGACATACAAGATGAGCACAACTCAACCGCCGGGATTGACAAATGAAGTGACGAAGAATAGTGTAAAAGCACGCAATAATAACAAGCTAACAACTAGCAAACATCAATCAAATATTGAATGGCAGGCGGTCGTCTCAACTTCTCCGTCCACACTTAAGAGACGCGCTTCCCAGGAGCCATTCAGCACTCCTGTCTTTGCCCACTTTTTGGCGATTTCTCTCAGGAGGGGTCAGGAACCACTGGCCAGAGGCACTCTGAGCGCACCCTAAAAATCTTCACCCGTACCCCGTAACCTCTTGGAGTACTGGGTAAAGCAGTGGCGAGCTCACCCACAGTGAGCAAACAAAGCTCAAAAGGAAGACAGGGGGAGGATCTCACCGAGCCGTTCATCGGAACGATAGAAGCGTAAATCAAAACGCTGCCGGCTTTGGTGGGAGACGACTTGGATCTTGACCGAAGCGACATCACAACACTTTTACGGGAGGTAATAAACCATGGGTGAATATATCAAGGTAGCTAAAACGAGCGAGATTTCCCCGGGAACCGGGAAATATGTTGAAGTTCAGAGTATTCCGATAGCGCTCTTCAATCTCAATGGCAATTTCTACGCCATCGGCAATACGTGCACGCACCGGGGCGGGCCGCTGGCTGAGGGCCTCATTGCCGGGGATGAAGTTACCTGCCCCTGGCATGGGGCCAGATATAAGATTTCAACTGGCGAGGTGTTAGGCCCACCAGCGCCCACGGGCGTTCCCCAATACAACCTGCGCGTGCAAGGTGACGACATTGAAGTCGAAGTGTGATGATCGAGGGTCGCTGACAACCGAAAATTGACAAAGTAGTACTAGTGTTATCAGTGTTCCAACCTCAGAGGAGGAAATATGTGTGATTATTCGTTGCATGGTTTTTCGAACCGGCTGGCAGTGGAAGGTGAACAGTTGCTGCTTCATCGGTTTCCGACCGGCACGCTGGGACTGGCCTCTCCATCCGATTTGTGGACCCCCGAAGAACCGCCAGAACAGCCGAGAAGAGGATGGTGGTCGCGCGTCAAATGCTGGTTGAGCCTCATTGGCGAGGCGCCAATTCCCGCCGTCTGCATACCGCCGGGCGCCCAATTGGTGTTGCGAGATATTCCACAATGCTTGCAACAACAGATTAGCGTCGGTGACGAAGAAGAAGTAACCTTTGTCGAATTGAGCGCCGACACCTACAGCTATCGCGATGCGGTCCGTTTCAACAACGGACGAGAGGTCCTCTTGCAAAAGCTGGCAGAGGGACAGCGGGTGGACGTCTTATGCCTTGCTTCGGTTAAGGAGGCGCCCTTGCAGGTTTGGCCAGCAGCTGTATCACGCTAGCTGAGAGGAACCTGAAAAGCAATTCACAGGAGCATAGAGTCGCCCGGATCAGTAGGCGGTCGAGAAGAGTATTCCTGGCTGCGGCAGCAGTCCTCCCATCTGTTGGTTTGCACAATTGCGCCCCTCGTTAGATGTGGTGAGTGAAAATGATCACCGGTAGTTGGCTATTGGGGGTCACGACCCAATCGAGGCGACTGGCTCTATCGCGGCCGGCATCATTCAAGCAACATACAACTATTGGCAACTATTGCCAACTATTGGAGGATCCGACAATGGAACAGACACCGAATTATAAACGCTACAAGGTACTGCTCTTGGTGCTTACGGGAGTATTTTTCATCTGGGGGGTGATCGGTGCGCTCGACATCACCCGCATCCCTTACCCCGGATATACCCTAAGCCCAGACGCCAGCCGGGTCACGCTCGTGCGCGCGGGCGGTCCGGCCGAGCAGGCCGGGATCAGGGTCGGCGATACCGTGACTCAAATGAATGGCATTCCGATTTCGGACTTGGCCGCGCTGGCAGAACGAGGGCGGCCAGCCATCAACAGTGACGGAAGCCTGACTGTGAAGCGCGACGCGACCGAGCAGACCCTCACCTTCAAATATGCTCAGCAACCGCTGGTGGATATCATTACCGGCCCCGGCTTTCTCACTCTGGCCGGCCTGGCCTTCCTCATCCTCGGACTGATGGTCTATCTCAAGAATCCGACCCGA
>JAKEHZ010000178.1 GCA_022614735.1 Acidobacteriota bacterium
ATTTAAGAGGAAATTCAATTTATCAAATCCGCAATCCGCAATCCGCAATCCGCAATCAAAAATCCGCAATCAGAACCCAGGCTCGAAAACATTTGGCGGAAGCTTGAATCCGTACTGTTCGAGACGTTCGGAGAAGCGTGGACGGATTCCTGTCGGCCGATACTGACCCAACACTTCACCATGCGGGCCGACACCTGTTCTGATATAGCGAAAAATCTCCTGCATAGTAATAACCTCGCCCTCCATCCCGATAATTTCGGAGACGCTGACGATCTTGCGCGAGCCGTCGCCCATGCGAGTGATCTGAATGATCAGGTTGATTGCGGAACTGACCTGCTGGCGCATGGCCTTGTCCGAAATTCGCAGATTCGCCATAGCGATCATCGTCTCGAGACGCGCCAGCGCGTCTCGCGGAGAGTTAGCGTGAATCGTTGTCATCCCGCCATCGTGTCCGGTATTCATGGCCTGCAACATATCGACAGCCTCGTCGCCGCGAACCTCGCCGACGATGATGCGATCCGGACGCATACGAAGCGAATTGCGCAGCAGGTTGCGTTGCGTCACCTCGCCTCTGCCTTCGATGTTAGGTGGACGTGTCTCCAGACGCACTACATGCGGCTGCTGCAAGAGCAATTCCGCCGAGTCTTCAATCGTCACCAGACGTTCATCGTTGGGGATGAACCCCGAGAGACAATTAAGCAGCGTGGTTTTACCTGCGCCTGTCCCACCGGAAATCAGGACATTGAGCCGCGCCTTAACGCACGCTTCCAGCACCTGCACCAGTTGCGGTGTGAGCGTCTTGAAATCGACCAAATTCTTGATCGTCAGCGGGTCGGTTCCGAAACGGCGAATCGAGAGAACGGGGCCATCAAGCGCGAGCGGTGGGATAATCGCGTTGACGCGTGAGCCGTCCTGCAGACGGGCATCGACCATTGGCGAAGATTCATCAACGCGGCGACCAATGCGCGACACGATCCGGTCAATGATCTGCATGAGGTGGGAATCATCGCGAAAGGAGATCTCAACCCTTTCAAGCTTCCCGCGCCGCTCGATGTAAACATTACTACAACCATTGACCAGGATATCCGAAACTGTTTTATCCGAGAGCAACGGCTCGAGCGGCCCCAGACCGAACAATTCATTGAGCACATCGGTCTGTACATTCTCGCGCTCTGATCCGCTGAGCGGCACATTCTCTTCATCCAGAATCCGCCCGATGACCTTCTTAACGTCATCCTGGACATCTATCGGATCGGCATTCTCGAGCTTGGTCAGATCGAGTTTGTTGATCAGTTTGCGATGGACTCGCGCCTTCATCTCCTGGAGTTCATTCGACTCCTGCACACCTGTGCGCGCCGCAGTCCCGTTGTGCTGTTCTTGAAGTCGGGTTTTGAGTGACATAGTCATTTTCCGCGGGGACGGTGTACGCCGGGTCGGGGGATCAATTGTCCCGGCAATCCATTAAGTTTTCAGTTTTCAGTTTTCAGTTGTTGATTATGAGACCGCCAACTGAAAACTGAAAACTGATTATCGTTTCCCTCCAAAAATAGACCAGCTGCTTCGCGTTGGTCGCGCCGGCGCCTGAGTTTCACTTTGCTGACGAATGCCGGTCAGCCTGCTTGCAAGATTGCCAAAGTCGAGTACGACTCGGGATTGATTCTTCGAGAGTACCAGTGGCTCGCCGACATTGATCGAAGCAATTGCCGCCTGATAATCATTAGTGATCGTCGCGAAGACTTTAGTCTCCAACACTTTTTCAACCTGTTTAAGTTCGAACTCCGGGGTCTTCGTGTAGCGATTAATGACGACTTTAATGCGATTGCGGTCATATCCGAGTCGCGTGAAAATGTCGAGCGCTCGTTTGGCGCTGCGGATTGCCGGAATATCGAGTGTCAGCAACAAGATCAGGTCATCCGCCGAATCGAGCGCCGAAATCGTCAACTCGTTGAGCATCCGCGGCGGATCGATCACCACGTACTCTACCTGCGCCCGCAGCAAGGCTATTGCCCGCGTCACGTGCTCAACCCGGACATCTTCGTCCTTGCCGATCTCTGTCGGAGCCGCGAGGAGCGCGAGATATTTCGACCGTTGTGTGAGATAACTGGCCAGCAGTTGATCATCGAGCCGGTCGAAATTCCGCACGAGATCGTGTATCGAGTAGCTCGGTTCAAGTCCGAGATAGAGAGGCTGGTCTCCAGCCTGCAGGTTTAGATCGACAACGCATGCGCGTTTGCGTGTGAGTCTGGTCAGACTCGCCGCCAGATTCGCCGTCACAAACGTCGTCCCACATCCACCCTTACTCGCATAGATAGCTATCACACGGCCGAGAAGAGATTCATCGGGTCGTGTGACTGTATGTTCTATCTTTGCGAAGACGGAGGCTATTTCGGACTCAACCAACGGTTGCCGTAAAAACTCCATTGCACCCGAACGGAATGATTGCAAGATGACTTCGGGTGAATTGTCCTCGCTCGAACAGATTACTGCCGTGCCTGGTAGCTCCTGATGAATCCGTTCAACCAGCTGAAAGGAGTGGTGAAGCTCGCCATTGAGTAGTACCAGCGCAGCTTGAGGACGCAGACGGTTCAGCTCATCGAGCACCTGCGGAGCATTCGGCAGCTCCGCGACGATCGCGAGTGGAGTCTGGCTCGAACTGCGGAGACGAGTGCGCTCCTGCTGGTTCAGACTTCTACCAATGACAACGACAGAGATCGCTTTAGACACTGACTTCTTTTCCTTACTAAAACTGAACTAAATCTGGTCCGTGTGAATGGATTCGAACTGAGATTGTCGAATCCGGACTCGATAAGTGCCAGCCTCGATCAGGCCGATTAAGTCAAGATTATATGCTCTGATCAGGCTAAACTCCATCGAAAATCCCCGTTACTAAATTCTCTTCTAATTACTTAATCTGCTCGACATACGTCAGGATCACCTGAGCAACTGCGTAGACATAGGCAACCAGCGACGTTGGAAGAGCAGAGTGTCTCCACTGATGTTGGTTGCCTGTATCGGAGTCCCACCGGTAATAATCTCCCGGACGAAAAACCCACTAAGCGTCCCATCAGGCTGCACTGTTTCCAAAAAGAACAATCCAAAATTCGTCACCTTAAGCTCTCTCGGGTTATTGAGAAACTCAAAAGGGTTGAACAAGAGCACTGGAAGTATCAATGCATGAGAATTGGGATCAGGATAGATATCGCTCTTAATGTAACTGTATTGAGCCTTTAGGCTCACATCGATATTATCAGGGTTGCGAGCCAGCAATGATTCCAACCCGGTTCGTACCTGATCATAAATCGCAGCATTTGATCGAAGATATACTGGAATTACGTCTCCAACCCTGATCTGCCCACAATATCCAAAATTCGCTAGATCGCCTGTAGATAAAGCGCTAATAGTCGCGCGGGGAAGGCCGGTGAAGTCTGCGATAAAATAATAGGGTAACCCATCTGTGTAACGCCCAAAAATAATGGGCTGCATGCCCATCAGCGTCTGCTGACTAACCTCAGTGAGCGACTCCGTATCGCGCAAACCAGTCACAGGAGAATCCACAGGCCCCTGGAAAAAAGGCGGGATATTGCGCGCTCCGACTGCGAAGCGTGAGCGGTAAAAATCTCCCGGTAAATTAGGAAGTGGATTCATCGGGCGCCGCGGATCACCAAGATAATGCACAATATTATCGATGTCGTAGAAAGTATCGGGCAAAAATATCGGTCTCCAACACGCGCCTGTCGTCCCCGTCCCGCCATCAACCGGGAAAATAGATGCCTGCGAACCCGCATTGATATTCATCTGTTCAAAACCGAAGAGGCCGGCAAAGAGCAGCGGGACATCCAGATTGGTATTGACGCGAACTTTTGGAAGGTCACTGCCGAGGTCGATAGTTACGCTGCCGCGATCAACTTCGATCTTATTTCTGTTGGGTTGATCACTCTCAGGATCAGGATCGGTGTGTCGCCTGACAGTGTTGAAGCCCGCGTATTGTACTGCGAGATCCTTGACGACAGTGGTCTGCTGCGGCATCCCTGCATCTGCTTCTATTGAGACACGAAAGCCCGTTGCGCCGGCGAGCGCCGCCGCATCAATACCATTTTGAAACTGATTGCGTGAGTTGAACAAAAAGCCCAGGTCAATCGAGAGCGCCATAATCCCGATCATACCCGTAATGACTAGGGCTGTGAGCACCATGATCGAGCCCTTCTGCGGACGGCGTCTTAGAAAATTACGCGGCTTTTCACCTTTGCGCTTCATCTCTCAAAACCTCATTACTACAGCCAAGACGCCAAGGGCGCCAAGACTGGCTCATTTCCTCCATTTCTTGGCGTTCTTGGCGTTCTCGGCGTTAAAAGTAGGGTTAATCCCAATTCATGGTTTATCGCTGCCCTGCCGCGATTTTTGTTCTTTTGCTCCCGGTTTAACTTCGGGCTTGGGTGGCGGCGCATTGGTCACCTTTTGTCCGACCACGTCCGGGCCGGTCGGCCCGACCACTGCCGAAGTCAAGTTCGATGTCGCCCCACTGTCCGTCTTGCCGGTGGTTGATCCATCAGCGGGATTTTTCGTTGCCGGCGTCTCATCTCCCGACTTGCTCGGCGGAGCTGGCGTTGCCGGAACCGAATGACCCGACTGTCCTTCAACCGAACTCGAAGGTGTCACCGCGCTGGGGGTCGTCCCGCTGGGGTTGGTCGGCCCAATCGGTTTCAATTCGCTCACGCCCGGCAGGCGCGGCAACTGATCGGGGTTGAGCGGCTCGACTAGTTTCACGGTCGCGAGGAACATCAACTCCGTTTCATTACGCTGGAAGCGCCGGCTCTTGAACAACTCTCCCAGCACGGGAATGTCGCCGAGCAACGGGACTTTTGATAAATTCACCTGCTCACGGTTGTCGAGCAATCCTGCCAGCGCAAAGCTCTGCCCATCGCGAAGCTCAAGAGTCGTTTTAGCCCGTCGCGTAATAAGTCCCGGGATGGAGTAGCCCTGAATAACAACTCCATAGGTGAAATCCGGTGATGAAACCTCCGGTTCCAGTTCGAGACGGATATGATTTTCGTCAATAATTGTCGGTGTGAAATTCAGTCTGATACCGAA
>JAKEHZ010000179.1 GCA_022614735.1 Acidobacteriota bacterium
GGATTGCGGATTGCGGATTGCGGATTTAAAGAGAACCAGTACCTAAATTGCTGATATCTTTTCAAATCCGCAATCCGCAATCCGCAATCCGCAATCAGTAGTCCGCAATCATATGAACCTTTTCCATGCAATTATTTTAGGCATCATTCAAGGCCTCACCGAGTTCATTCCCATCAGCAGCACCGGCCATCTGATTATTGCAGAGAAGTTAATGGGGCTGGACCAAACCATGTCGCCGCAACAGATCACGGCCTTCATCGCCGTCATACAACTCGGCACCCTGGCGGCAGTAATTGTCTATTTCGCCAGCGACATCATCAGCATCACCCTGGGTTTTATTCATGGCAATCTTCGCATGTTGCGAGGGCAGCGAGATAACTCGGCGCGGAAAGCCTCACGACTTGGCTGGATGATCATTATCGGCACAATACCCATTGCGACTGTGGGTCTGCTTGCAAAGAAGATTATCGAAGGGGAATTAACTAAAAACCTCTTCGTCATCGGCACGAGCTTGATCGTCTGGGCATTGATACTATGGTTGGCAGAGCAGTTCGGAAATCGACGTCGCGAGATGGAGCAGATCGGCGTGCCCCAGGCGGTGACTGTCGGAATCGCTCAGGCCTTCGCCTTGATACCCGGATCTTCGCGTTCGGGCACGACCATCGCCGGCGCACTCTTTACAGGACTGACACGAGAAGCCGCCGCGCGGTTTTCATTCCTGCTCTCGATCCCCACAATTGCGTCGAGCGGTCTGCTCGAATTGAACGAGGCCCTTCAGATTCTCGGCGGAACGAGTATGGCCAACCTCGTCGTCGCGACCATCGTTTCAGGTATTGTCGGTTACGCTAGTATCGCTTTTTTGATCAATTATCTTCGAAAACATTCGACCAAGATCTTCATCATCTATCGTCTGATCGCAGGCGCGATCGTCCTCTTTCTGGCTTTCAGGCATTTCTGACAGGAAGAGGAAAAACGGAACTAACGGAAATAACGGAACAAACGGAAGATCAATAAAAATTTCCGTTTGTTCCGTTATTTCCGTTTGTTCCGTTTTCCTCTTCCTTATTTTTCCCGAAAGGAGTAAAGCCTCGCCGGTCGATGCGCGACGTCGCTGCGAGTCTCGTTGATCTCACGAATTTGGCCCTGGGCGAGGATTTTTTTGCGGAAATTCCGCTTGTCAACCGGCCGTTGAAGGATGATCTCGTAGACACGCTGCAATTCGGAAAGCGTGAATTTCTTCGACAGCAGTTCGTAACCAACCGTCGTCCATTCGATCTTGTTTCGCAGTCTCCACACCGCGTAATCGAGTATCTCTTTGTGATCGAAAGCGAGTTTAGCCCCCAACTTCGGGTTGAAGACCGAATGCCACTCGGCGTCGGCGGCATCTGATGCCGCGACGATGCGCTGTCGTTCGGCATCGATCAATGCGAAGTAGGCTACGCTGATCACGCGACCGCGGGGATCGCGTTTCGGATCGCCGAAGGTATAGAGCTGTTCGAGATAAACGTTGGTAACTCCGACCTCTTCTTTCAACTCGCGCGCCGCCGCCTGTTCGAGCGACTCTTTGATCTCTACAAAGCCGCCCGGCAAGGCCCAGCGCCCCTTGAATGGCTCAACTCCGCGCCGGACAAGCAGAACTTTGAGATCATCTTCGGCAATGGTGAAGATTACTATATCAACTGTGACCGAGGGACGCGGGTATTCGTTGAGTTTGGTCATCCGTGTCGGGTGTCTCCTTCGCAAATCTCAAATTTGAAATCTGAAATTTGAGATTATTATCAATCGTTATCATTGGGTCGCATTTTACACTCAATCCAGCCCTTTCAATACTTCATCAGTCGTTGTGAATTCAACTCCTGCAGCGCGTTTTTCTGTGATCGCTTTCTCAATCGTCTCAGGCGCCACACCCTGGATTGCGTCTTCAACCAGAAAGACACGCGCTCCCGCCTGAGCCAGTCCAAGGGCGCAAGCTCGCACGCAATAATCCGTCGCCACACCGAAGACGACGCACTTTTCGCCTTTAAAAGCGCCTCTCTGACGTAAGCCATCCAACCAGGCATTGGAAAACAGGTCGAATTCTTTCTTCTTGACGACGTAATGCGTCGCGGGCGCAATCTTCGCAAGTGGGCCCGCTTTCTCGTCAACCGCTATCTCATGACGCGGCAAGTATGGCAGATCTGGAAAGATGCGTTCGGCTCCGGGAGTGCCTTCAATGCAATGCGGCGGGAAGAGTTCAAACTCCGGATCATTCGACTCGTGTGCGCAGCGCGACGAGATTGTCGTAATCCTCTTATCGCTCGCCGCGCGCAAGAGCCGCTCGATGTTCGCCCGGATCTTCTCAGCACCGGGTACGTAAAGCGCCCCATCAATATCCATAAAGTCACGCTGTGTATCAACATCAAAAAAGTACATAGCTGCCCTCCCTTGCCCGTCATTTCTCTGCATATTGCTTGAAGATCTCGTAATCGTCTTGTGTGAAGAGAACGAATGCGACCAGTTCTATTGCGCTTCCCGGATGAGATGCGGCGTAATCACTCGCCGCCGTGATCATCACTTCTGCGCACTCATCTACGGGAAAACGCGCGACGCCTGTGGCGAGCGCCGGAAAGGCAACCGATTTCAGCTTGAGCTCTTCGGTGCGGCGAAGGCTGTTTAACGTCGCGTCACGGATGATCTCAGCGCTCGAATCTGCGCCTGGCCTCTTGGGCACGGCGCGATCTTCCGCGCGATAACCCATCGCCGCCGCATGAATCACAAATTTGTTCGGCAAATTACCTGCTGTTGTCACTGCGGCTTCACCCAAACGTATCGGCCCTTTCCTGCGGCCTTCTTCATCAATGATCTCGCCTCCTTTGCGCCGTATTGCTCCGGCCACGCCTGCGCCGAGTGCGAGGTCTGTGTTGGCTGCATTAACGATGGCATCGATGTCCGGCTGATCGGTAATGTCGCCTCGTCTGATTTCAATTCGCATAATAACTCCCCAAGAAAAGTAATCTCACCGCCAAGAGGCCAAGGACGCCAAGATTTTCCGCCTTTCTTGGCGCTCTTGGCGTCTTGGCGGTGAGATTCATTTTCCACACTCAAACTCTTTGAGCAATTCCACTCGCTTCCGCTCAAGCTCGCTGCTGTAATGCACGGGATAGGCGGCCGCATTCTCATTTTTCTTGAACTGTACGGGCAAATGTGCGAGTTGTTGCCTTGCGTAATCTTGCATCTCTCCCAAGCCCGGCATAGATCCAATGACCTCGCCATCACGCATGACGGGCATTAGCAACGGCTCCCCTCTCTCAATCACCTCAGCGACAATTGCAATGATATCCTCTTCGAATGTTCCATCATTCGCCGACTCCCGCCAGACCTGCTTGCGATAGGGGTATGTCGCTTTGTCACGACTCAATTTCATCTTCGGCTCCAGGCGATCGGCGTATTCGACTTCGACCAGCTTGTAGACTCCACCGAGCGCCGGAGCGTCACGTGAAGTCGAGAGTTCTGTGCCAACACCAAAAAGATCTATTTGCGCTCCCCTCTCAAGCATCTCCGCGATCTTAAATTCATTCAGATCGCCGCTCGCGAGAATCTTCGTCTCACCCATTCCGGCCCCGTCCAGAATCGCGCGCACCTGCTTCGACAATTCCACCAGATCGCCGCTGTCCAAACGCACAGCGCGCAATTGAGGACCGAACTCTGTCGCCAGGTGGGCGCCAATGATCGTGTCGTAGGTGTCGAGCAACAGAGTCGTGCTCTCGGGAAATAGATTGTAGTAGGCGCGGAATGCGTCTATCTCCCGATCGAAAGCCATTGTGAACGAATGTGCCGCCGTGCCGTAAACCGGTATGCCGAACATTCGCCCGGCCTCGACGTTTGATGTGCCGATGCAACCGCCGATAAATGCCGCGCGCGCGGCGTAGATCGCCGCGCCGAAGCTGTGGCATCGCCGCGCGCCGAATTCGATTATCCCTCGTCCCCGTGCAGCTTCGACGATCCGCGCTGCCTTCGTCGCAATCAACGTCTGAAAATTGATCGTCGCGAGCAGGAAAGTTTCGACCATCTGAGCCTCGATCAGCGGCGCAGTCACACGCAACAAGGGCTCGCCCGCAAAAACAATTGTGCCTTCCGGAATCGCCCATACTTCGCCACTGAAGCGGAATTTGCGCAGATAATCAAAAAACTCCTCTCCCACGCTCTTGAAGACCGGAAGACTCCTCACATATTCGATCTCATCTTCCCTGAAATTCAAATCGACCAGGTAATCCAACGCCTGCTCAAGCCCCGCGACAATGAGGTATGAACGCTCATCGGGAAGCTTCCGGATGAACAACTCGAAACTCGCGCGCTCGTTGCGTCGACTGGCATGATAAGCCGCTGCCATCGTCAGCTGGTACAAGTCCGTCGCCAGACCCGACATCCGAGCCGCTCCCGCTCTCTTTTCACTGCCGTGTCCCATTACTCAACCCACCTTAGTGTAGAAGATACACTAACAATAAGCTGCGGAGTGCGATCTGTCAATTGTTTTTTTGAGAGGCCATGTGAGTTGGCCAATCGGTTGAGCGGAGTGGAGATGGCGCACCCTGGCGATCTGGGGCTTGACGACAGTAAAAGTCGTGAACTTCAATAACCGGGCCGGCGTAAGCTATCATTACAACCGGTAAAACATCGGATGGAGGTATTTCAATGGACAACAGCATATTCGAGCAGTTACGTGAAGCTGCACGGCGCAAGGCTCAGGAGCTGGATGAAAAATTCGATCTGAAGAACAGGGTTGAACAAGGCATCAACACTGCGAACAAAGTCGCCAATGAAGCGGCAAATACGGCCTGCGAGCAGTTTGGCAAAATCGATGAGCAATACAAGGTCAGAGAAAACCTGCGCGATACGGCTGCCAGGGCTGAAGAGACGGTTCGCGAGGGTGCCCAGACGGTACAAACCGGCGCAGTAAAATTTTCAAAGAGCGCCGAGAACTCGGCCCGTGAAATCTTCGGCAATGCTCAAGCCTACTACAACCGTGCGGAACAAGCTTACAATTTGGGCGCTGGCAGCGCGCGTGTGGCCGAAGCCGCATTTAGTGGTCTTGAAAAGGCCCGTGTCTGGGTCAAAGAAAATCCCGGTAAAACTGCCGCGGTCACTTTCTCACTCATTGCAGGTGTGCGTGCCGGTTCGGCCTTGCCGGATTTAGGCGTAACAATTCTCGGCGCCGGCGCCGCGGGCAATTGGTTCTTTCACAGCGCGCTACCGATAGTCGGCATCCGCAAATTGACCGAGAAGTACAATGAGTATTTGAAAGAGCAAGAGAGAATGCTGGCTGAGGGGCAGCTCGATGAAGCTGAGCGCTCACGGGTCGAGTTTCAACGCAAACTCACCAAATACGTCGGCGCTCCTCTGCTTGGAGCTTTCAGTGTAGCTGCCGGAGCCTCGCTGATCGGTGCAGCTTTTTCCGGCGCGACGGTCAGTGGATTCCCGGTGAGCTTGATCCTCGGCGCCAATCCGTTGCTCAATGGAATCTGGTTCTTCGCCAACGGAGTGGTGTGCATCAGCGAGGGCTACAAATTCTTCATGATCGCGCTCGCCGATCAAGATGAAGTGCAACGGATGGTGCGCGAGATTAAGGGATTGCTTCCTGCTTAATTTGGAATACGAAATTCGAGAGACAGAAGAGAGAATACGAAACAAACGAAAATAAACGAAACAAACGAAAAATTGATCTTTTTCGTTTGTTTCGTTTATTTTCGTTTGTTTGGTATTCTCTCTTCTGTCTCTCGGAAGCAGGCAAAATGACAAAAACTGTTATCTGGAAGGACCCTCCGCATCAAGGCGCCAGACGAGAGATCCGCCAAACTCCATCACGCAGCGTGTATAAGATCCTGTCATGAAGTCTGTTCTCACGACCCTGCCAGAATTCAATCATGACCGGCTTCACGCGAAAACCTCCCCAGAAAGGCGGACAGGGTACAGGCTGATCCTTAAATCGCTGCTCTATCTCGACAAGCATTTGATCGAGCGCATGACGGCCGGAAACTTCTTCGCTCTGGGGTGAAGCCCAGGCGCCGAGCTGACTCCCGCGCGGTCTCGTTTGAAAATAGTCCTCGGATTCCTGTCTCGTGACTTTCTCGACGCTGCCTTCAATCCTGACCTGTCTGTTGAGCGAGCTCCAGTAGAAGGTCAATGCCGCATGAGGATTGGCTATCAACTCACGGCTCTTGCGACTCTCGTAGTTGGTGAAGAAGACGAAGCCGCGTTGATCGAGGCCTCTGAGTAATACTATGCGAGCTGAAATTTTTGTGTCTGCTGTCACCGTTGAGAGCGTCATTGCTTCAGGATCAGGCTGCTCGACCCGCACCACATGATCAAACCAGTTTCTGAACTGAACGATTGGATCATCGTTGACCGAATCTTCATTGAGCGGCTGCGAATAATATTCGCGACGTAGTTGTGCTATCTGTAGTGAGATATCGTTCATAACCTTCTCAACGATTCCAACTGTCAGGAGATTATGAGTGAATCATAGCACGCGACGGAAAATTAATGTGGTTGACCGCATTCTAACCTTTCTGTACACTGCCTCGCGTTGGTGGATTCCCCTCATTATAGAACCCGAATTCATTGCACCTTCTTTACAAAAAATTGACTAAGCCTCGGAGAATATTATCTTGGGCGCAGCTGAAGGAGAGGATTACCGACAAAATATTTTAATTATGCCGAGTTTGCTCGAACTATTTATTAAATCATCAATGTAAGACCATGCTGAAAAATTTCGGCCAATTACTCTCAAAGAAAAGGAAAGAGGCTCATCTCTCAATTCCCGAACTGGCTAAGTTGGCGGGCTTGCCGGAAGCACATCTGGTGGCCATGGAGGAAGGCTCGGGTGATCTCCCTACCTTTGACACCTGCTATCGTCTTGGACAGATAATCTCATCACACAGTGGACAGATGTTTGTGCTGCAGGATTTGTGGCAGGCGCTCAGGACTGACAAACTTGGAACGAGTCAGACTTCTTAGAAAAGATTGCGTTTAGTATAGCGGGACTACAGGAAGCGTAAGTGATATGAGACTCATAAAGCGCAGTGCTACAAGACAGCACATCGCTTACGCTCCCCGTAACGTATTTTCTAAGGTGAGAAAAGATGAACAGGCGCTTAAGCTCTGCCGGCCTTTTCATCTGGGATAATTAATGCCTGGTAGAATTGAACCTCAGTATCGATTGCCGCCTCGACCACCACGATCGCGGCCATAACCACCACGACCACCACCACCACCACCGCCGCCGCCGAACCCTCGACCACCACCGCCACCAAAACCACCCCGAGACCCGCGACTTTCTTTCGGACGAGCTTCATTCACAGTAAGTGAGCGGCCATCAATCTCATAACCATTCAAGGCCTGAATTGCGGCATCGGCTGCTTCGCGTGAATCCATCTCGACGAATGCGAAGCCGCGTGAGCGGCCGGTATCACGGTCTGTCACTATGTTCGTTGATTCAACCTGACCAGACTGACTGAAAAGGTCTTCCAGATCCTGCTCCGTCACGCTGAAGGGCAGATTACCAACATACAATCTAACTGTCATTTGATTTTCCTTTGACTTACGAAGCAGACAAACTGGCGGCGGAAACGGTCTCCAGCGAACGCAATCGTCATTCAGCAGCCACGATACTGGCAAAAAACTGGCAAGACAACTAGCAGAGCTGCTTCAAAAGTTACTATCTTCCTGCTCTCTAATCACCGATCGCGCATGCCGAAAAAACCTGACGGCGCATCACCGTTGATGCTAGTGAGTAGGTATAGCTGGAAATCAGTATCCCATCAAAAATCAAAAGACGTGAACAAAGAAACTTCTGAAAAGCTCTATGAACACGTCATCAGATTAGAATGGGATATTTCCATCAGGCGCATCATATACACATTTGGGGGTTTTTGGCAATTGTTTTAGACCATCCCTGGACCGCGAGAAAAATCCGAATCTCGATGTCATGGTCACACATAACAGCCGGTGTGAGACCCAAAGGCATAAGGCCATGGCATCTCATAATAGATTGAATCCTTCCTGACTGAATCCGACACTCTCTGCTCCCATCCTCTGCCTTAAAGCCTCGAGCAAAGGTTCGTGCACATCACGCCGCAGCCAATCCTCATAACCTAGGGAACGAAGCAGTTGGGGCATGCCGAGCTCTGCGCTCCGGCGCCCGCCTGCACCATCCCCATCAATCAATGTGTCGACAACTGCGCGGCGCGCGCGTACCGCAATTAGATCTGCGAAAACTACGGGGTCGCAGGGCAGGACAGGGCTGATCGCAGCCTGTGTCTTCAGTCCCGCTCGCGTCATCCTTTCCAGAGTTGCAAGTCGCCGTTCGATGCTTGGCGAAGTCGGTGTGATCTGTCTACGCACTTCATCTCGATTAGTTTCTATCGTGAAACTGACGGCAACACGTGAACCGAGTTGTTTGAGCAGTTCAATATCGCGTTCGATCAGGGGCGAGCGCGTCTGCACAACGAGAAACCCAAACTCTCCGCTCAATGAAAATATCTCAAGTACAGCCCGTGTGATCTTCAGTTTCGCTTCCGCGCCCTGATAAGGATCGGTCGCTGTGCTCATAAAGATTCGCAGGCTTCCAAAAGTTCCTTTGCGCCTTGCCGCCTCCAGTTCCTGTTTGAGCAACCCTGGAGCATTAATCTTTGCTTTCACCCATTCACCCCAGGGCTTACCCGAAAACTTCTGGATCGGCATCGCGCGCACATAGCAATACGGGCACGACCCCTTGCCAAAAGCGCATCCCTGGTAAGCATTCAGCGAATGTGTGTAGGTGGCGAGAAATCCGCCGGTCGGGTTGAGGATTGATTTTGCCTGAATCTGTTCAATCATATTGGCACCAGCAAATTTGAAATTCGAGATTGAACATCAAGAACCCCGGTAGTAGTATCACGCACACCGATCAAACGCAGAGACTACTCAATATTATTTACGGAGACAGTCACAGATGAAAGCCTCTCGTCAGCGCTGCCTAATCTTCGCGCTCTTTTATGTCACCCTCTTCACATCATTATCACATATCACACTCGCACAGACCGCGCCGCGGCTAGATTACACCATCGGGATCAGCGATGCGGCAAGGCACTTATTCCACATCAAAATTCAGGCTTCCAATATAACCAGAGAGACGCTCGACATCTCAATGCCTTCATGGACGCCTGGCTGGTACACGATTCGCCCCTATGCCGCGAATGTCATCAAACTGCACGCACACGCAAGTGGCAAGCGGTTGCCGATGCGCGCGATTGACAAGCAGACCTGGCGCATCGAGACCGAAGGCCACCGCACTTTCACCATTGATTACGATTACTTCGCCGACAACCTCAACGTCAATGGCGCGGAGTTGACTGAAAAACGCGGTTTTTTTCTCGGCACGAATCTCTTCTTCTATGTGCCCGGCCACACAACCGGCACTCAGTCAACACTCAAATTTGAAATACCGGATGGCTGGCGTATTGCCACAGGCCTCAAGCAAAGCAAGGAGAAGAACCTCTATCTTGTACGCGATTTCGACAATCTGGTTGATTGCCCAACGGTCATGGGCGATTTCGACGACTTCACCGTAACAGTGCTTGGCAAAACGGTCCACATCGTCATTGATCCCAAGGGACAGATCACTGCTGAAGCAGGCGAAATGCTCAGAGGGTATGTCAGCCGGGTCATTGAATCGCAGGGGAAGATGTTCGGAGGTTTGCCCTATGACGAATACTGGGTTTTGTATGTGACTGGCAGGCTGCGCAGCGGAGGAGCGCTCGAGCACGAAAATTCAACCAATATCATGCTGATGTCGATGCCTCCAGACCCCCGAGGACTCATCGGCGTCACTTCACACGAACACTTCCATGTCTGGAACGTCAAACGAATCAAACCCGCTGGCTTGATCCCCTACGACTACAGCAAAGAGCAATATGTCCGTGAGCTCTGGTTCGCTGAGGGGTTCACGAGTTACTACGGCGATCTACACATCCGCCGCGCAGGGTTAAACACAGTAAGCGATTATCTGCGCGGCCTCGAGATTCAGATAAGAAGGCTGCAGAACAGTGAAGCGCGAAAATGGCTGTCGCTCTCCGATTCAAGCACGATCACATGGCTGAGTTACGGCGGCATTGGCGCCGGATTTACAAACTTCTCTACCGACTACTATAACAAGGGTGAACTGGCCGGCTTGCTGCTCGATCTTGAAATTCGCGGCGCGACCGGTGGTCAGAAAAGCCTTGACGATGTGATGCGCTCCTTGTTCGAGGGATACTATCAGCGCGGGCGCGGGTACACGAATGAAGACGTTGAGAAAATCGCATCGGAGATTGCCGGGCAGAGCTTTAAAGATTTTTTCACCCGCTATGTGAATGGCACAGATGAGTTGGACTACGACGCCGCATTGAAGCATGCGGGGCTGCAGCTGGTCGGCGGCAAAATCGCCGATCTCGAGCACGTCACCGAGGCGCAGCGCGCGCTAAGAAAAAGCTGGCTGGCAGAATAAAGAGGGAATACGAAACAAACGAAAGCGAGGCTATATGTTCAATCGAAGATCTTTTCTCAAAGGCGCCGCGAGTTTGGCAACCGCAAGTTTCAACGAAAAAGGCATTGCCCATGCCTTGGATGCTGTGCGCTTCGTTTCAAGCCGAACACCTGTAGATGCCGCGGCCGACGAAGAGTTCTGGTTCGAGGTTCAGCGCGCGTTTACCGTCGACCGCACACTGATCAACTTCAATAATGGCGGTGTTTGCCCTTCGCCGCGCGTCGTACAGGAAGCTATGCGCCGCTATCTGGAATTCTCCAACAATGCGCCGGTCTATACGATGTGGCGTATTCTAGATCCACAGATCGAGAGCGTGCGGCGGCGTCTTGCGCTTGCCTTCGGCTGCGACACGGAAGAGCTTGCCATTACACGCAACGCGAGTGAGGCGCTCGAAATCTGTCAGCTCGGTCTCGATCTGAAACCCGGCGACGAAGTTTTAACGACCAATCAGGACTATCCGCGAATGCTCACGACTTGGCGGCAGCGCGAACGCCGCGAAAAGATCGTCGTAAAAAAGATCTCATTCCCTGTGCCACCGAAAAGCCCGGAGCAACTCGCGGAGCTTTTCGAAAAAAACATCTCTCCACGCACGCGTGTCATTCACTTCTGCCATATCACGAACCTCTCAGGACAGATTTTCCCGGTCAAACAGATCTGCCAGATCGCGAGAGAGAGAGGGATTGAAGCTATTGTTGACGGTGCACACGCCTTTGCCCATTTCCCTTACAAGCATGCTGATCTGGATTGTGATTACTATGGCACGAGTCTGCATAAATGGTTGTGCGCGCCCCACGGAACAGGTTTCCTTTACGTCCGCAAAGCGAAGATTCAAAACCTCTGGTCATTAATGGCTTCTGAAGAAAAAAACACCGAAAACATTCGCAAATTTGAAGAGATTGGGACGCATCCATCCGCAAATGCTCTGGCGATCAATGAAGCATTGGATTTCCACGAAGGCATAGGGCCGGAACGCAAAGCTGCTCGGCTTCGTTATCTCTTCCATCGCTGGGCAAAACGACTCGACGGACAAAAAGGTGTGAAGATACTCACGAGTTATGATCCGCAACAATCGTGCGGGCTTGCGCTCATCAAAGTCGAAGGTGTTGACCCAGTCAAGCTCTCGGCCCATCTTTTCGACAATTACCGCATCATCACAACGGCGATCAAACACCAAGAGTTCGAGGGCCTGCGTATCACACCCAACGTTTACACGACGCTCCGCGAAGTTGACATCTTTGTTGACGCGATGGAGAAGGTGATTCAGAAAAATATTTGAGATTTGAGATTTGAGATTTGAGATTCGCTCGGGGGGGAGAAAAATTGATACTTTTGAAAATCTCTTACAAGCTGCGCGCTCATGACGTTGTTGAATACGATCGAACTTTCGCTCAACGCACGTTGCCACTGATCCGAGAGTATGGATTTCGATTCTGGGGCATCTGGCGAACGATTGTCGGCGATGCTCAGGAGTACCTGGAATTGTGGGAGTTCGAGTCTATTGCCGAATTCGACGAAAAATGGCGCAAGCTCATGGCCGATCCGCGCTTGAAAGAGATTTTTGAAGTCACCGGCGCGATGGTTGAAAACGAAAACCTCTCTTTATTCGAGCCGGCCCTACAGACGGAAATTCAATAAATTTCAAATCTCAAATCTCAAATCTCAAATCTCAAATCTCAAATTACTCCCTCCTCCCTCTACCGCGCCCGCGGCGTCCGCCTCTCATCTCATCCCTCATTTGTTTGAATTGCTCCCATTGTTCAAGTGTCAGTACCGCCTGCAAGCGCTGGTCTGTCTGTGAGCGTATCTCACGCATGCGCGGATACGACTGCTTTCGTAATTCCATCCATTGGGCGGCTGCATCGCTGAGTATCTTCTCGACCTGCGTCCTTTGCTCCTGGGTAAGCTGCAGCTGATTCATCATCTGTTCATATCGGTCGCGCCTGCCATCGAAGAGCGGTCCCGGACGGTACGACCGATAGATATTCCAGCTCAATGCGCCCGCCACGAAACCGAGCGCGAAGATGACCAGAACGACAATCCGAACCTGCCACTTACTTTTATCGCCGATTTCCATCAGGGTCTTCTCTTTCACTCTCGTTGTCATAAATATCGGTCAGCACCTGGTCATAAGTCATTTTGTCTTCGACCGATGTGTCTGGGCCGAAAACAGCCCATTCCCTCGCATTTGCGTTGAGACTGGCGGTCAGGTCAGGCGAATCCCCTTCCGTTTGGGAGCCGGATTGGAAATAGGTCAAAGCAGCCAGCATTACGACAAGCGCGACCATCGAATAGACAAGCGACCCGCTGGCCTTCCACATCCGCAAGAATGAGAATGGTTCGAGCCCGCCTCGTTTTTCTCTGATCGCCGCCATCACTCTCGTTCTGAAGTATGGAGACGGCTCAATTGAAGCTGCCGCCCGCTCGCGTAAAATCAGGGCTGAGACCTCTGCCGCCTGGAATGCCTGCCGGCACTGAGAGCAATGACCAACGTGCCCGCGGATGCGCGCCAGTTCACTATCACTCAGTTGCTCGAGAGGTACATTGTCCAGCAATTCGACGATGTGTTTGTCTCTCATCTCTCCCCATTAAAAGATGCTGGATGCTAGATGCTAGATGCTAGGTAAGCGCCCCAGCATCTAGCATCTAGCATCTAGCATCTTCCCTCTGTTTTCTAAACCGGCTTTCTGGTCGTGCCTGCCAATAATTTTTCTACAGCTTCACGCATGCGTCGCCGCGCGCGAAAGGCGCGAACTTTGACTTTCCCTTCCGACCAGCCCGTCATCTCCGAGACCTCCTTGACCGAAAACTCGTCTCCGTCGATGAGTATGAGGACTAGCCGGTCTTCGGGCGATAAGGTTTTCAAAACTTTTTCCGCAAGATCGGCCGCTATCAGGGTGTCTTCAATTGATTTTCGCGGCTCGACTGCGATACTGGCCAGCCTATCTTCAAGCCACTCATTCTCTTCTGTCGTCAGATCGGTCAGCGTAATCTCAGGCCGGCGTTTATTGTAGCGAATCAGATTTATGCAAGTTGTAGTGGCAATGCGCGTCAACCAGCCTCCGAACGATCCTCGCCCTTCATAATCAGCAAGACGTGTATAAACCCTTATAAAAATCTCTTGCGCGCTCTCCTCCACCTGATTGCGCTGGCGAAAAAACCGGCTGGCGATTTGAAAAACACGTGGTGTGTAACGGCGCACGATCTCTTCAAAGGCCGACTCATCCCCATCTCGCGCTAGACGCACCAGATCGAGGTCTGAAGCCTGTTCGAGCTGATTCTCCAGAATCCTTCCTCAATAAAAGTAACCAGGCTGGCAGAAACAGTCGCGCGCGTCTGAATCCGCCAGCCTCCTCGAGATCAGTCTTAATTGGCGCGGCGCTCACCCCGCCCGGACTTGAACTGTTCGCGCTTCGTCTTCATCTGCTCGCGCAACTGCTCGAGTTGCGTTTTCTGCTCCGGCGTCAACACCGATGACATCTCTTTTCTCAGCTTGAACTGCTCTCCCATCTGCTTCACCTGTAAAGCAGAGATCTCCGTCATTTTCTGCGTGGCGAGAGTTTCATTGAACGTATCGCCATTTTGCGCCTGGCGCAGTTCCTGATGCCTGGCCCGGAGCTCCTCGCGCAAAGACCTGGTGCGCTCACTGTAGCTCTGATTGATTTGCTTCATCTGCTCCTTTTGGGCATCAGTCAGATTCAAACGGCTGAAAAGCCGTCCGCCAAATCTTTCGCCACGGTCTCCGCGGCGTTTCCCGAATGGTCGTCTTTCAGGACGCTTCTCCTGCTGACTCTCTGTCCCTGCCGATTGGCCGAGCGTAAATGGAACTGCTAAAACGCCGGCCAACAGCATGGCAAGTGCGAGCGAAAAACTAGTAGCCATCTTTTTCATTTGTTGTCCTACCTCCAAATTGTTCTGTAAAGTTCTAAATTTGTGAAGGCCCAAACGAGCCTTCTACCTGGTAAGACACCCGCGAGCAGAGAGACGTTACATGACGTGAAAAAAATTTCGGGTCGCTGGTTACTTTTGTTTCGCTCGTTTTGAAATCGGATTTCGCCCGTGCTAACGGATTTTGAGGTTGTGGAAAGAAGAGAGAATACGAAACAAACGAAAAACGCCATTTTTCGTTTGTTTCGTCTATTTTCGTTTGTTTCGTATTCTCTCTTCTTTCCACAACCTCAAAATCCGTTAGCACCGGGGATTTCGAAAACGTCAGTGACAAATTAATAGATAAACAAGAGTCAGCTTGATCCCTCATTTTGTAACGAAACACGCTATCAGAAAAAGATTGTAACTAAAACTGGAAGCCTGGTGTCTTTTGTTGTGTGGGTTTATTGTATGAAGATCTTAAAAATCAGTCCAATCTGGGAAGAAACGCGGTCGCGAGGACACAAACGATGAAACTGAAATTTGGCATCACCAAACGAGCCCTATTTATCGCAATCGGCGTAATAGCGGTGGGCCTGACGGCAGGCTACCTGTACTTCGGCCGGAGCACCAGTGCCGAAGATTACCTGACCGCCAAGATTGAAAAAGGGAACATCCGTAATACTGTTTCCGCAACAGGAGCGCTTCAAGCCGTAACGACGGTGCAGGTCGGCAGCCAGGTGTCGGGCAATATTGCTGAGCTTTATGCCGACTTCAATTCGATCGTCCGCAAAGATCAAGTCGTGGCGAGGCTCGATCCATCGATCCTCCAGGCGCAGGTATCGCAACAGCGCGCCAACCTGGAACAGGCCAGAGCAAATCTCGCCAATTCACAAGCCAGATTGCTCGCCGCTGAATCCGATGTGAAAACTCAACGCGCCGGAGTGTCAGGTGCGACTGCCAATCTCGCTGCGCTCAAAGCCCAGCGCGATGATGCGGCGAGGCTGCTCGAACGCCAGGAGGCACTGGCTAAAAGCGGGATAATTCCCGAACGCGACCTGGAGGCAGTGCGCGCGAGTTTCCAGACCGCCGAAGCGCGATACAGCCAGGCAGATGCGCAACTCGATCAGGCACGCGTCAATGAGCAAAATGCAGGAAGCGCCGGTCTCGCGCAGGCGAAAGCACAGGTGCAGCAAGCGAGCGCACAGGTGCAGCAATCCGAGGCCGCACTACGATTGGCCGAAGTCAACCTGAGCCATACGACTATCACTTCGCCGATCGACGGCGTAGTCGTCTCGCGCAATGTTGACAAGGGACAGACGGTCGCTGCAAGCCTCTCGGCGCCCACGCTCTTTACCATAGCAAATGACCTGACGCAGATGCAGGTGATTGCTGCCATTGACCAGGCAGATATCGGCGCGATCAATTCAAACAATCGCGTCAGCTTCACCGTCGATGCATTTCCGGGAAATAATTTCCAGGGGACCATCAATCAAATTCGTCTCAATGCGCAAAACGTGCAGAACGTCGTCACCTACAATGTCGTGATTGACGTCAGGAACCCGGACTTGAAGCTTAAGCCCGGTATGACAGCAAACCTGACCTTCTCCATCGCCGAACGCAACGACACGCTCAAAATCCCCAATGCTGCGCTACGGTTCAGACCGCAGGACATCACACCGGAAAAGATGCGCGAACTGTTGCGCGGGGCTCCAGGCAACGAACCCGCCCAGGCGAAGACCCAGGCGGATGCTAAACCAGCAGGCTCCCCAGGCAATGAGGCTGGTCAAGCCAGGAGACGGGAGAGAGATCAACAAGCAGGCGGGCCCGGCGCTGAAGGGTTTCAGGGCAGAAGGCGAGAGCGTGATCAGCAAGCAGGCGGGCCCGGCGCTGAAGTGTTTCAAGGCAGAAATCGAGAGCGTGATCAGCAGGCAGGTGGGCCCGGTGGTGAGTGGGGTCAGGGCAGAAGACGAGAGCGCGATCAGCAGGCAGGCGGGCCCGGCGCTGAAGGGTTTCAGGGCAGAAGACGAGAGCGTGATCAGCAGGCAGGCGGGCCCGGCGGTGAGGGAGGTCAAGGCAGGCGCCGTGAGAGGGATCAGCAAGCAGGCGCACCCGGCAGCAGCCCGGAGGGCGGCGCTCGCAGCGACGGCCCACGTTTCACCGGTTTTGCTCCGTCAACGTCAGCTGTCGTCGAAGGTCAATGGCGCGTTGTTTGGACGCTCGGTCCCGATAAGAAGCCACAACCACGCAGAATTCAGATCGGCATCACTGATGGTTCGGCCACTGAGATTCTTCGAGGTGATTTGAAAGAAGGGGAGCTGATCATCGTCGGCCTGAATATTACCAGTGATACTAGAACGCCGAACAGGCAATCCCCGCCAGGATTTGGTGGTGCGCCAGGAAGGGGATTTGGCGGGGGCGGCCCAGGCGGGGGCGGCGGTCGACGTTAAAGAGAGATGAATTCCACAATCAATCCGCAATCCGCAATCCGCAATCAGTTCTGGGAGGGTAATGGAGTGCAGGCTAGCACCGAGTTGGAAACAAAAGAGAAGCAAATAGACAAGAAGATAGAGCCGCAGGAACTGGGCACGCATCCTGTCATTCATCTAAGCCACATTCACAAGGTTTACCACATGGGCGATATCGAGGTGCATGCGTTGCGCGGCATCACGCTGACGGTCAACAAGGGCGAGTTCGTCGCCATTATGGGCGCTTCTGGTTCGGGCAAATCCACGACCATGAACATTATCGGCTGTCTGGATCGGCCCACGCGAGGCCACTACATCCTCGACGGCCGGGACGTATCGGAACTCTCCAAAGACGAGCGCGCCGACATTCGCAATAGCAAGATCGGCTTCGTTTTCCAAGGCTTCAACCTGTTGCCCCGCACATCGGCATTGGAGAATGTCGAACTTCCTATGCTCTATTCGGATGTTAGCACCACTGAGCGGCACAAACGCGCTATGGATGCGTTGATCGCCGTCGGCCTGGTTGGACGCGAGCACAGCCATCCGAATCAGCTTTCAGGCGGCCAGCAACAGCGTGTGGCGATTGCGCGGGCGCTGGTCAATCAGCCTGCGCTGATTCTCGCAGATGAGCCTACGGGCAATCTCGACTCGCGCACCTCGGTTGAAGTGATGGAGATTTTCCAGAAGCTCAACCGTGAGCAGGGAATCACCTTGATTCTCATAACGCATGAGCACGACATCGCCGAATACGCCAGCCGCGTCGTCATCTTCAAAGATGGCAAGATCAAAAGCGATTATCGCGTCACTGAGCGGCGCGATGCATCTGAAGAGCTGAAGCTACTGCCAACGATCACTGACGACGACGATGATGATGAAGATGATTGATTGCCGATTGTGGATTGAAACAAATCCGCAATCCGCAACTAGAGGTGACTGCTATGAATTTGTGGTTGATTTTCAGGATAGCTTTTCGCGCACTGGCGCGTAATAAGATGCGATCGGCTTTGACCATGCTCGGCATCATCATCGGTGTCGCCGCCGTGATTGCCATGGTCAGCATCGGTCAGGGCGCACAGGCATCGGTGGCGGAGCAGATTGCCAGCGTCGGCACAAACCTGCTCTTCGTGGGCGGAGGCTCAATGAACGTTGGTGGCGTGCGCAGCGGAACTGGCCAGAGCAACATCAACACTCTCGAAGTGGAAGACATTGACGCAATCCGTCGCGAGATCCCCAGCGTTGCGATGGCCACCCCGAGCGTCAATGCGCGGGCGCAACTCGTTTTCGGCAATCAAAACTGGAACAGCCAGGTCCAGGGTGTCAATGAACAGTTCCCGCAGATTCGCAAATGGCTCGTTCAGAGCGGGGAATTCTTCACCGAGGCCGATATCCGCACTGCGTCGCGCGTGGTAGTTATCGGTCAGACTATTGCAGAGAACCTCTTCCCCGGAATGGATGCGATTGGACAGACGTTGCGCGTCCGTGAATTGCCCTTCCGCGTTATCGGTATCATGGCCAGAAGAGGGCAAGACCCGCAAGGCCGTGATCAGGATGATGTGCTCTTCGCTCCCTATTCAACCGTTCAGAAAAAGCTGCTGGCGATTACCCATATCCAGTTTGCGTATGTTTCTGCAATTTCGCCCAACGCTACCTACACAGCACAGGAACAGATCACGGATTTATTGCGCCAGCGCCACAAGCTTGCGCCGAATCAGGAGAATGATTTCTTCGTCCGAAATATGACCGATGTGGCTGAAGCGGCCGATGAAACCAATCGAATTATGACAATCCTGCTCGGCAGTATTGCCAGCGTCTCCCTGCTCGTCGGCGGCATCGGCATTATGAACATCATGCTTGTTTCGGTCACCGAGCGCACGCGCGAGATCGGCATTCGGATGGCGATCGGCGCACGCTCTTCAGCCGTGCGCAAACAGTTCCTGATTGAATCTATCGTGCTCAGCCTGATCGGTGGCGTGATCGGTATACTGCTTGGCATAGCGATTTCAGTAATCATCCCGAGGATGGTGGGCTGGCCTACACTCGTCTCTGTTACCGCAATTATCGGCTCAGTGGTCTTTTCGGCGGCCGTGGGAATCTTCTTCGGCTACTACCCGGCGCGAAAGGCTGCTGGTCTGGATCCAATCGAAGCTCTCCGCTACGAATAGGAAGAAGAGAATACGAAACAAACGAAAGGAAGAAATCAAAAGGCAAAAGTCAAAAGTCAAAAGTCAAAAATAAAGAAGAAAGTTCTCATGAAATCAAAAATCAGTAGGTCGGAACCTTCTTCTTTATTTTTGACTTTTGCCTTTTGACTTTTGCCTTTTGATTTCTTCGTTTCGTTTGTTTCGTATTCTCTGTTTCCTCACTATTCTGGCCTGCGTGAAGGCAAAGAACGCTCGGGATTGCGCGATGGCGCGCTTTCACGAGCCGGCGCCAGCGTAGATGGCCGCTCGACATTGCGCGATGGCGCGCTCTCTTTTGGTGGGGGAGGCGGCGTAGATGGCCGCTCGACATTGCGCGATGGCGCCTGCTCACGAGCGGGTGGAGGATCGGGCCGGCGATATTCTCGCGGTGGGGCAGATTCGCGCTCATAACGAGGGGTCGGGCGGCGTTCTACCTGGGGCTGCGACGGCGGATCCGCGTGCCTGTGCTCGGATTCGCTGCGTGATGGTCGATCGACGCTACGGCTCGGCATTGGGCGTTCATTCGATGAATCGCTGCGTTCAATCGTCCTCGTCTCTTCCTTTTTCGAACCCCAGGCCGGCGGATTCGCCCGTTCAACCTGGCGATAGTCGGTAGAACGCGTGGGACGATCGGAGCTACGAATCTGCCCATCGTTAATGCGCGTCGTCGATGAATCAGAATCACCAGTTCGTCTGGTAGTCCCCCGATCTGTCTCAGAGGGAACAACAACTCCGTCACGTACGACCTTTGACCGGCGAGAAGAATCAGCATCTCCGGACTGCGTCGGAAGACTCGAATTGCGCGAACCGGTGGCTGCTCTACGTATTATCACAGGAGCTTCGAGCCTGCGCGCGACTTCGGGCCGTTCAATCAGAGCTGTCCGCGTTGGCGCCGTCTGAGTCGGTTTGATCTCATCAGCTTTTACCAAAACCGGTGTTGCAGGATCGCCCCTCACCACTCCTCGCGGTGGAGCTATCAATGTATCATTTGTCACGATTACGCGACTCTGTTCGAACCTGCGGCCTTCCATTCTACTAAGGCCGCCAGGCGCTCTGTGGTTCCTCAACGATTCGATCGAGCGAGGCTGGTTGTTGGCTACATTCGTTTCGCCTGGACCAAGCGGACACCATCCCAACCAACTGTAGCGCCCATCACGATATCCATCGCGATAACCGCGATTATAGCCACCTCCTCCCCAGCCGAAGAAGACGACATGATGCGGTGACCAATTCCAACCGAAACCTGCGCCAATACCGTGGATCACGCTCGGAACCCAGCACCAACGACTGCCCCAGTATGCCCATCGTCCATAGTGATATGGCACCCAGCCCCACGGTTCGTGCGAAGCCCACGTCCAGCCGTACGCTGGATACCAACGCCAACAACCATGACGATACGGCGCCCAGTCCGAGGCAACATCGCGCGGTCCCCAGACCCAGCCATATTCAGGCGTCTCGAACCATTCGCCGTACCGGTCTAAATCGTAAACGCCGGGAACAGCGGCGGGGATGTGGCGCGTGCTGCGATAGCTGTCTACTCGCGAGAACAACTCGTCATCGCGCCGGTCGTTCCAGCGGTCCCAGTTATCCTTATCTTCGAGCTTTGCTATCTGGAAGTTGTCGGCATCATTGCCATCGATGACAAAGCGCCTTCCCTGTTTGACGGTAATAGTTCCAAGCTCCTGGTTGTAGACCTCCGCCTGGCCACGCCGCACTATGACCTCAGTCGTGCCGTTGTCGTTGACATTGACACGGTAGTCACCCTCTTTCAATAAAGTAATCGCGACGATCGGTGTGTCAACTTCAAAATAGACGGGATCATTGAGATTGGCATCTCGCGCATCGACGACGCGGAATTGGCGGCGGTCAAGACTGTCAATGCGAAATGTCGCTGTTCCGACAGGTAGTGCCAACTGAATTACACCGGTATTGAACTGTGTGAAGCGAAGGTTGGTGTTGTGATTGATGCGGACGGTGTTGCGGCCGCTCATTTGGATCTCGGCTCGACCATTGGGGCCATTGTAGATCTGATCGCCTTCGCCGAGCGGCAAGTTCGGATCTGCGTCGAACCAATCCTTCTTCGTGTCGTTAGCGCGCTGATAGCTGACTTCGCCTTCGATCAAGCTGATTCGGGCAACGTGAATGATCCCTCCATCAGCCAGCACGAGCGAGCTCAACGCGATCAGGAAGAAGGCCGTTATCGCCATCGGCCTGTATCTTCGGGCGCGGTAGCGGGAGAGAGAGATTGTAAGATTGTGAAAGATCGTCATAACTTCCTCCGCGCAAATCGGGTCTTCTTTGACCCGGAAGTTTTCTATTTCAATATACCTAAGAGTCGCTCAGGGGTGCCTCCCGACGCTAGCAGCAACCTGTGTGCCGCTAATATCACTCTTCCAGGACTGACTTCATTAAACTTTTATCGTCATTCTCCGAAAGTCCGGCTGAATTTTACACCAAAAAGGATGAGTGGCGTACTAAAACGTATCCCGGATCGTAATGCCTCAGTAAATGGTGGCAATTCACCACGGATTGTCACGGATGCGACGGATTAACGCGGATAAATCCGTGAAAATCCGTCGCATCCGTGACAATCCGTGGTGAATTGCCACCATTTACTGAGGCACTACCCCGGCTCACCTTGACTAATCAACCTATGCGGCTAACAATGCGCTCGACTGTAAATCAACCGCTGTTCCATTCAACAATCAACACATTTAATTTGGTGAAGCCTATGAAGACTGACCGTCGTGACTTTCTCAAAGCTTCTGTCGCCGCGGGTTTGTTTCCCATCCCGATTATCGGCGCGCAATCGAAGGACAAGAAATATAAAACTGCCCTGATCGGCTCCGGCTGGTGGGGAATGAACATCCTCCGCGAAGCGATGGCTGCAGGCGAATCAAAAGTTGTCGCCCTCTGCGACGTGGATGAAAACCAGATCAATCCGGCCCACGCCGAGGTCGAAAAACTCTCCGGCGATCAACCCAAGAAGTACAGGGACTATCGCGAGATGCTCGAAAAAGAGAAGCCGGAGATTGTGATCGTCGGCACGCCGGATCACTGGCACGCGCTCAATATGATCGCCGCCGTCAACGCCGGTGCGCACGTCTACGTCGAAAAACCGATCGGCCACACGATCCGGGAAGGCCGTGCAATGGTTAACGCCGCGCGCGCAACAAAACGTGTTGTTCAGGTTGGCACACATCGTCGCATCTCACCGCATAACGTCTCGGGCCGCGAATTCATCAAATCCGGGAAGCTCGGCAAGATTGGTATGGTGCGCTGCTTTGTGCATTACGGCGGAGGTCCGGAACGGCCTGAGCCAAATACGGAGGCGCCAAAGGGCCTCGATTGGGATAGCTGGTGCGGCCCGGCGCCACTGCGGCCTTACAATAAAAAGCTTCACCCGAAAAACTTCCGCCAGTTCCTCGATTATGCCAACGGCACGCTTGGCGATTGGGGTATTCACTGGATGGACCAGATTTTGTGGATTACGGGCGAAAAATATCCGAAAAGAATCTTCTCAACCGGCGGACGCCCAATTGCCGGGCCGGTCGTCAACACGAAAGATGCGCAAACCACTGATGCGCCCGACCATCAAGTGGCGGTCTTCGAATTTGAGAACTTCACTGTGAGCTGGGAGCACCGCCGTTTTGCAGCCAACAATGCCGAAAAGACTCATCCTCAACAGGCGGTCGGATGCTACTTCTACGGCACAAACGGAACTTTCCATATGGGCTGGATCGACGGCTGGACCTTCTATCCGACTAAATCCGATCAGCCGCCGATCCATGAAGAGGCCAGGCTCAATAAGCCCGATGACCAGAACATCAAAGAGTTATGGGCCGATTTCCTCGACGCTATTAAGACCAGGCGTAAACCGGTTAGTGACATCGAGGAGATTCATTATTCGACCAATGTCAGCCTGCTCGGCATGCTCTCGTACAAGCTGCGTCGCAGCATCGAGTGGGATGGAGTGAAGGAACAGGTAACTGGAGATGCCGAGGCGAACAAGCAGCTGAGCCGTAAGTATCGCGGGACGTGGGAATTCCCAAAGGCCTGAAGAGAGTCGAAATTAGTTAACGGTTTCAACACGAAGGGTCAAAGGGTCAAAGGGTCAAAGGGGGATAAATGATTGATTTTTTCTTCTTTGATCCTTTGACCCTTTGACCCTTCGTGTTGAAACCGTTAACTAATTTCGACTTTCTATGAAACTTGCCGCTCTTTCGTTTGTTTCGTTATTTTCGTTTGTTTCGTATTCCTCTGCTTCGATACAACATCGCGCCCACCCAACACCCAAGAGCCGCCATCAGCACGCCCGCGACAACATCCAACACATAGTGATACCGCCCGTAGACTGTCGCAATGCAGATACTCAGCACAAGTGGAGTCAGCCAGTAACCTATTCGCGGCGCAAAACGGTATGCCGAGAACAAGACGACCACTGCGCCGGCCACGTGTGTGCTGGGGAAAGCGCCGCCATGAACGCGGCCGTGTTTTTCAATCAGATTGATGAAGGCGGTGAATGGGCCGCCGGTCAATTCGACCTGTTGCAAATGGCTCAGCGTGTGATAGGGGCTTTCGATTGGAAAAAAGACGAAGATCACATAACTCGAATAATAGGCGAAGCAAGTCGAAGCGATAAAGACATCGAAATCGTCGCGCCGGCCTCGCAACCAAAGATAAGATCCAAAACCGATCGTCAAAAGAAAGTAGCTCGTGTAAACAAGCTGCATGTATTCGTTCAGCCAATAGTTGCTGAATTGCTCGATCCACACCGTCGGATGGACGCCGAAAAGCGCGAACTCGGCTTTGATTAAATACTCGTCAAACCACCCCGGAAAAATGGCGTGAACAGTCGAGCCAATCTCTTCAAAGAAAAAGAGGAAGAGCAATGGCGGATACCAGTGGCTGATGAAGCTCAAGAACCGAATCCCGCGCGAGCGCGCGTAAGCCAATCCGGCGACCATCGCCATCAATGAGAAGTGCGCGGGCAGAAGGATTTCCCAATGTTTGATGTTCTGATGGCAAACTGCGATCAGCGTAGTCGAGAAGATCAGATATGCAAGCGTCAATCGGTCAGCGAGATTCAGTAGGATCAGCACGTTTGTTCGTTCGCAGTTCGCAGTTCGCAGTTCGCAGTTTTGGTTCGCGGTCTTATCAGTTACCGTCTGGGAACTGCGAATTGCGAACTGCGAACTGCGAACTGAATCCTGTTCAATCATAAGCCTTCTCCATTGACATTCGTTCTTTGCGACAGGTGAAATTTTCTATCATCCAACTTCTCTTTTCAGCCAATCTACGCAACCGCGAATCGGCATTCGTAGCTACCGGATTGCCTATGTAAGCAAGCAGGTGACGATCAGAATAAGAGTTTGCATAAGCAAACGACCGTTTGAGGTTGAATAAGCCAAGACCCTTCATCACCTTCACACTCTCCGCCTTTGCCTCGCCAAACGGATGTAACCCGGCGAGTCGACCCGTAAACAATCGCCCTTCAACTTCCAATTCGGATCCGATGCGCGCGCTCACTCCCAGATATTCGGCCAATTGCTCAAGCAGCAGATCGAGTGTACCGGAAAGGAGAATCACGAAATGGCCTGCACTCTGATGCCAACGCAGACGATTGATGGCATCTGGCAACAAACAAGGTGCAATCTCCAGCTCAAAACATTCGCGAGCCAGCCGTCTGATGTGAGCAGTATTTTTACCCTGAAGATAAGCTTTATTAGCTCTGAATGGCGTGCGCCATGTGACGAGGGAATTCAGCTCGCTGACGGCAAAGCGCCCCAGATCACGCCAGCCCAGCTCACCACGTCGCCACAAAAATCTGATGAAGATCCCTTCGAGCGAATCACCCGTGATGAGTGTGCCATCTACATCGAAAATCGCTGCAATACGCATGTTGTCCATTACCATACCTTCAGCAGAGCCAGGTCTTCTCGGAAAAATCTAATTCCCTCAATGATCACAGGCACTCCCCGAGCGACACAAAACACCACTGTTGCTATCGCCAGGGCCAAAGCCCCAATCTTCACCATGTTCATCAATCCAGCTGCCAGCATCGCCTGCCATTGAGGGGCATTTGCAAGCGTCAACCAGAGACCGAGCGCAAAGAAAGCTGCGCATTTGATTACACCGTAAGCGGCACGGCTGGCGCGCGAGCCGACCAGGAGCTTGCCCCACCACGTCTTCATCATTGACTTTTCACCGAATGCAGTCTGGCCTTGCGTGAATGCGATGGCGCGCAGGAAGTCGGTGAAACCGCCTCTCGCAACCACGATCACGGGGATCCAGAACGAAATCAGTCCGACCGAGGCGAAGTAAATCCAGAAGACGCTCTCGACGATGCGATCAGCCGCAATATCGAATGCTGCGCCGACATCGCTCGTAGAACCGTTCCGTCGTGCGACATAGCCATCGACCGCATCGAGCGTGAGCGCTACAAGGAGCATTGACAATGCAATGAGACTGGCGTAGGTGCCTGCGCCAAATAGCGCAATCGAGGCAAAGGCCATAAATACTCGGATGAGCGTGATCAGGTTCGGAGACATGACATGACCTCTCTTTTAGCTGCGAGGAACCTCTTCCGGGTTGCTGATACCCCCTTAAATACAGCCTGCTATAGGCCGTCAGCAACCCGGAAAGATTGCCGTTTGCATTCACATTCAACCTCTGTGCCAATCGATTAGTAAAAAAGGGAAGTCCAGCCGCTATTGCACTTTCGGGAAATTGCAGTGGAAGATAGCAGTGATCGAGATCTCTCTCAGTGCAGGATTTTTCAGACGACTGATAGTTTTAACTTATCAGCCTGCCGCCGCAGCCGATCGCCTGGCGGTCTAAGAATTGTTGCCGTAACGAACTTTTGTTTCCTCTTTACGTATTTGGATTTATGCCTATGAAAACTCCCAAATCAGATCGTGACTCTCTCAAATTTCTGATCGGCGCATCGGTCCTGACGCTTATTATCTGGTCTATCCCATTAGCATTTATGCTGGTCTACCCTCTCCGACTCTTCGTGACCTTCATTCACGAAGGGGGACATGCGATTGCCGCACTGCTCAGTTTCGGCTCGGTTGAACGTATAGTCATATTTGCCGATGCGAGCGGAGCAACATACACTCGCGGCGGGTTTCAACTTGTAGTCGCCAGCGCCGGGTATCTGGCGAGCACAGCCTATGGCGCGAGTCTGCTTGTGCTGTGTCGAGACGGGAGCAGGGCAAAAGCAGTATTGACAGTCACCGCCGCTATGATTCTAGCCTTGACCGGTCTCTATGCGAGCGACCCGTTCAGTTGGTTTACAGGGATAATTCTATCCATAGGCCTGATTCTAATCGCAATTGCAGCGAGCGTGCGCGTCGCGCATTTCTTCCTGAGCTTCCTCGCTGTGCAATGCTGTCTTAATGCCCTCTTCGATCTCAGAACGCTCTTCCTGATCTCAGCAACGACAAATACTCATAGTGATGCATACACAATGCAGCAGATGACCCTGATTCCCGCGATAATTTGGGCCGCCCTTTGGCTTGTTATCTCGATTATGGCGCTCGTATTCGCATTGCGAAGCCATACAGCCAGGTGAGAGCGGGGAAGACGGGGGGACGGGGCGATGGAAGAGTATTTTCATTTTCCATTTTCCATTTGAGATCTGTCATTTGGCATTTGTCATCACAATGCGAACGGCTCTATCAATGACAAATGCCAAATCTCAAATGGAAAATGGAAAATGAAAATACTCTTCCATCGCCCC
>JAKEHZ010000180.1 GCA_022614735.1 Acidobacteriota bacterium
TCCGCAATCCGCAATCCGCAATCAAAAGAGGAGGACTATGAGAAAACCGCGTACTCACCAGAAGGCTTCAACCATCAATCGCCGCTCTTTCGTTAAATTGCTGCCGGCAGCTGGCGCGGCAAGCATTACTATCACCAATCTCGACGTCACGAATACCGCGGCTCAACGAGCGCAACAACAAGCTCCGCAAAAGATCACGCAGGAGATGCTGCGCGCTGCCGAACAAGTGATCGGCATAGAGCTGACCGAAGCGCAGGAAGCCATGGCGCTGAACGGGGTAAATCGTAATCTCGCGAATTACGAAACATTGCGGAAGATCGATGTGCCACTCGACACAGAGCCTGCCATAGCCTTCCATCCGGCACTCCCTGGTAAGAAATTCAATACGACGCGCGCCAGGCTCAAGCCGAGCAAGGTCGATCCGCCAAAGTTCAACTCAACCGAAGAGCTCTCCTTCTGCACCGTCACACAGCTGGCTGAACTCGTGCGGACCAAGCAGGTCTCACCCGTCGAGTTGACAAAGATGTATTTGAAGCGACTTGAGAAGTACGGTTCGAAATTACTCTGTGTCGTGACATTGACCGAAGAACTTGCGCTCAAACAGGCCGAAGATGCCGAACGCGAGATCAAACGCGGCAAATATCGGGGGCCGTTACATGGAATCCCATGCGGCATCAAAGATCTCTTTGCAACCAGGGGCATCAAGACGACGTGGGGCGCAGAACCTTACCGTGATCAGATGATTGATTACGACGCAACTGTAGTCGAACGGTTGCGCGATGCCGGCGCGATCCTCGTCGCCAAACTCTCGATGGGTGCATTGGCAATGGGCGGAAGATGGTTCGCCGGGATGACTCGTAATCCGTGGCAGCCTGAAGAGTCAAATACCGGCTCGAGCGGCTCATCCGCCGGCTCCGCCTCGGCAACATCAGCGGGATTAGTGGGATTTTCCCTGGGAACGGAGACTCTGGGCTCAATCGTCTCGCCTTCGTCACGATGCGGGGTGACGGGATTGCGCCCGACTTACGGGCGGATCAGCCGTTACGGCGCGATGGGGCTAAGCTGGACGATGGATAAGATAGGGCCTATCTGTCGCGGTGTCGAAGATTGCGCGCTTGTGCTCGATGCGATCCATGGCCCGGACGGGCACGACATCACCGTCGAAGACGTGCCATTCAACTGGAACCCCGACCGGCCGCTTTCACAGATGCGAATCGGTTATGTGAAGACCGAGTTCGAAGATGGTAGCGATGCGCGAAAGGCAATGTACAAAGAAGCACTCGATGCCCTGCGCAGCGCAGGGGCAAACCTCGAGCCTCTCGAGTTGCCGAAATTTTCAACCCAGAGTTTACGAATTATTCTGAATGCTGAGGCGGCGACCGCATTTGACGACATCACGCGCGACGGAAGAGTGAATCAATTATCAGGGCAGGCACAGGGCGATTGGCCCAACTCTTTCCGCACGTCCCGATTCATTCCGGCAGTCGAATACATCCGCGCACAGCGCGCCCGAACATTGTTAATGCGTGAGATGGACAAGCTGATGTCGAACTGGGATGTCTTTGTCACGCCTGCTCCGGGAAGCGCCAGTTTGCTCATCACGAATTTGACCGGTCATCCGGCAGTCGTCTTGCCTTGTGGATTCAACAACAACCTGCCGCAGGCGATAATGTTCACCGGCGGGTTGTATGATGAAGCAGCGCCGCTGCGACTCGCGCTGGCCTTTGAGCGAGCGACGAAGTGGCACACAATGCATCCGAAGCTGGATCTTGTGTGAGTGGTAATTTTTGCAATCTCGAAACCTTGAAAGAGAGAACGCGAACAGCAACGTGTTTATTGTTGGACTAATCGGATCACTGCTATTCGCTTCAGAGTCCATGGCACAAGATCTGCCTAAATCATGGGCAATCTCCGCGCAAAGCCCGGCCGAACCGCAAACATACTAGCCCATAAAGATCGCATCGTGGCAGAAACTGAAGGTAAGCGGCGTGATCATCGAGTTGAACTCTGAAGCCTCGTCGTTCGTGATGAGATCGGTGACGTGTTGTTTTTTGTCACGCCCAGATTTTTCTCAACGATTGGAATACCGTTGCTGTGTGGACGCGACTTCGGCCCACAGGATCACCAGAATTCCGTCAATGTAGCGATCATCAATGAAACGATGATGCGCCGCCTATTCCCTGATCGTAACCCACTCGGCCAACACGTCCGCATGGGGGACAAGCCGATAGAGATCGTGGGAGTAGTGGGAGATGCGTTTCTGAGAGATTCGTGGCCCCGTCTGCAGACGGAATGTTCGGGTAAAGGAGAGCACGATGAAGAATCTTGCTTTACGATACGGGCTTATATTTGGCGCCCTCTTTCCCACCATCGGAGTCGCGTTCATAGCGCTCAGTGTTTTTACTGACGTCAACAGGCCGCTGTGGCTCGGTTTGAATCAAATCAAGGGGATTCTCTGTTTTGGTTTGTGTGGTTTTGCCGGGTTGTTAATCGGCCGGCAAACCGGGAACGTCAAGATGGCGGCGCTGGCAGGAATGCTGGCAGGAGCGATGGGGGGCGCGGTTGTCTCGGCAGCGTTGTACATCATTCCATATGGTTTCATTGATCATGTTCGTCAGTATCCATTTGAGCATTACAGCTATCTCAATAGCGGCGCAACCAATATCCGTGAATACCTGTTATCCGAAAGAGGGCGCGCCACTGTCACGGAAACTAGCATTGGGTTGGTGCCTGTCATAGCGCCCATCGCAGCCCTGCTGGGAGCAGCCGTTGCAGCGCTTGGGGGCTGGGTTGGGAAAAGAAAGTTGTTCAAAAAGATTTTGCCGGCCGCCGCGGTTGTGCTGGCGATCTCGATTATTTTGGGGCTGTGGTCTGACGCCAGGAGATTTGAGGTTCCGTTCCCGACTGGCATCAACAGTGAAGTCAACAAGAGTTTCAGCGGGTCAACCTTGCCCCCCGGAAGCGCGCGTCTTGATCTGAAAGACGTAGAGCAAGTTTGGGTTCCGGCAGGATGTTTTCGCCAGGGCGCCGATCCGAGCAAAGATTCAGATGCCAATTGGTATGAAACACCAGAGCGCGATGTCTGTATAACGAAAGGCTTCTGGTTGGACAAATATGAAGTCACCAACGCTTCGTATCAAAGATTCGTGGCTGAGGGTGGTTATGACCGGCGTGAGTATTGGTCGGAGGAGGGTTGGCAATGGAAAGGCGAGCGCCGACGTCCTCTTCACCCGGCAGTTGTTTGAGATGTTAGATCTGTTTGAGACGGTTGACGGATAGCGCCCCATCCAGATCGTAGTGTCCGGCTCGTAAAGCCCTTGTCTGCGCTGCGCCAAATTGCTGGGCCTTTGATAAAATAGTCCTCTAAATCGGCTGCGCGGGAGACCACCTGGAAGGCTCATCTCGCGTGCCCTTTATGCGACGTTTCTACACCGAAGAGTTTGCAAGAAGCGGTTGGCAATTCATTCGAGAAAGGGAGATCAGAGACCGGGGCCACGTAAGGGGAGCGCTTACTTGAATTCCAGGCGAACGGGTATAAGCTTGATATAAAATACTCGGGCGAGAGGGAGAGGGAGCTCGGTTGTGCGTATCAGATTGAATTGAGCCGGCCAGCTCAATGAGCCCGGTTCAACAAGCCATGTATCTGTAAGGAGAGTCAAAAGGGGGTATGCTAATTCGACCGAAATCGTCTCGGATACTTTTTCTGCTCGTTGTGTTTGCACTGCCGGCGTTCGCGGTCATACCGCAAGATAACGCGGACGCCATTGCCGCCGAACGCCATTACAAGCGCGGGCAAAAGCTCTACCGGACCGGCCAGACCGAGCAAGCGATCGAAGAACTCTACACCGCCCTCAGTGTGCGGGAAATCTACTATGAAGCTCAGCTCCTTCTCGGTCGCTCTCTGATAGAGGCTAAGCGCTACCGTGAAGCGGCGGCGACTCTGAGGGAGATAGAACCTCCCGAGCGCGGAGCTGCAGAAGTCCACAAGCTGTTGGGGAGGGCTTACTACCAGATGAACAGGTTGCGAGAGGCGGCCCGCAACCTCCATTACGCAATCCGCTCTTCTAAGCGTCCCGACTATGAACTCCACTACTTGCTGGGCCTGGTAATGCTCCGTCAAGGTGACGCGGAAGGCGCAATCGTTGAGGCAACAAGGGCGGCGGCGCTGAAACCACGCTTCGCGCCGGCTCGAAAACTTCTGAGCGATGCCTACCTAATGAAAAAAGATTACGAGCCGTCTGAAAAAGCGCTTAAGCATTATCTTGCTAGTGTGCGAGACGGAACTGAGGCGGCAGAAATCAAAGAACGTATCGAGGCTATCAGGAGCCTCGGCCGGGCGAAACCCGAAAAGTCAGTCCAAAAGCCAATTACACTCCCGCAGATTTATAAGATCCCTCATCCCGGTTACACCCTGGAGGCTCTCCGTTACAATGTCGAAGGGTCAGTACGGCTAGAGGTTCTCCTAGGAAGTGACGGCGCTATCAAACATGCCCTGGTAGTCCGCGGACTCGGGTTCGGTTTAGATGAAGAAGCGTTGAAGGCGGCGCGGGGGATAAAGTTCAAGCCAGGAGAGGTGGACGGGCAACCGGTATCAATGTGGATGGGAGTGGAACTCGGATTTATGACAATAGAAATCGAGAGAAAGCGGGGGGAGACTCCAAAAATTGCGCTGAGTACTGCAGGCTTGATTCACTACAAAGGCAAATAACAACGGCGTGTTTAGTGAGAATTTTACTGGCCCGTCGTTCCTATTTTTTGGTCACCGTGGATAGTCATCTCTTTTTTCATCGGCGTATAGCGGATACGCCGGATCTGCCGTCGCTCAACTTGATCGACGGCAAAAGCGGCGCCGTCGTACTCAATTACCTCGCCCGGCCGCAGCAAACGGCCAGCCTGAGCTAGTAAGAATCCGGCGAGAGTTGTATATGCTTCATCTTCCGGCAAACGCAGACCCAGGCGCCGGTTGGTGTCACGAACGGCGAGCATCCCGTCAAGAAGATATACCCCATCAACCTTTTGGATCTGTGATGAGACTTCTTCATCAAACTCGTCGTTAATCTCGCCAACAATCTCTTCAAGCAGATCTTCGATGGTAACAATTCCTGCTAATCCGCCGTGCTCATCAATCACAAAAGCGAGGTGAGTGCGCTTGGATTGCATTTGTTTGAGCGCCTCTCCGAGTTTGGCTGTTTCCGGGATGAAGAGCGGCGGGTGAATCAGCCTCTCTAGATTGAAATCTCTTGTGGAGCCGTTTTCGAGATATGGCTCAAGGTCGCGCCGTACAAGAACTCCGAGCATATTATCCAATCCCTCACGAAAGACCGGGAGGCGCGAATATCCGTGTACGCGAAAAGCCTGTTTAGTCTCATCCAGGGTGGCGTTGACCGGCAGAGCGAACACGTTAACGCGAGGGACCATCGCCTCTTTCACTTCAGCCTCGGTAAAGTCGAAGACGCGGTTGATCAGCTTCTGTTCTTCCTCCTCAAGGTGCCCGCCCTGTCGGGAGATCTCGATCAGATGGCGCAGCTCCTCCTCCGTGTAGATTGAGGCGTGGTCACCTGTAGGATGCAGTCCAAAAAGACGCACGGTGCGGGTGCCCGCCCAGTCGAGCAGCCGGATCGGCCAGGAGAACACCTTGTAAAAAACCTGCATTGGGAGAGCGATGGCGAGCGCCACTTTTTCAGCTCTCTCCAGTGCGAGGGTTTTAGGCGCAAGCTCGCCCAGCACGATATGAAGAAAAGTGATGACAGTGAATGCAACGGCAAAGGCGATGGTGTGCCGGACTGTGTCCGAGACATAACCCTTAAGCGGCTCTTCGAGTAGATGGGCGAAGACAGGTTCGCCAATCCAGCCAAGAGCAAGCGAAGCCATGGTGATTCCAAGCTGCGTTGCGGAGATGTAGGCGTTGAGGTTATCGAGGAGTTCGAGCAGGAGCTTCGCGCGCCGATGCCCGCCCTCGGCCAAAGTCAGAATGCGCGAGCGTCGCACCCCGACTAGTGCAAACTCTGAGGCCACAAAAAAGCCGTTGGCTAGAACGAGTGCAATTACGATAAGTATGTAGAGAGCTGTCTCCATTCCGCTTCAACACTCCGTTCAAGGTATGCTAGTGCCCCGTGGGTTTAAGGTCAAACATTACAGGCCAATTGAGTTGGTGTAGAGGTGTATTGGCAGTTGCAGGCCACCAGCGCAAGGAGCAGGCGATCAAACATTACGAACGGGCAGTGGAGTTGAATCCGTCGAACTGGCGCATCGCCGATCTACTCAGGAATTGGCGACGCGATCGCAAACAACTTTCAGAGAAACAGTGATAGCAGTCAGCGTTCCGTCTCAACAATGTGTCCAATCATCGCCAGCGGCTCGCCTTGACTGACGGGTGGAGTGCCGAGGATATAGAGCACCGTCCCACCGAAGGGCGCGCGCAACTCAAAAATTCTCTTGCCGAAGAAATCTGTCACGTATCCCATCAATGTTCCCTTTGCTACTGTCTGTCCGCGTTCGAGCAAAGGATAAAAGATCCCGGTCACATCGCTGCGCAAGACCGCATTGCGATCAATGAAGATCGGATGCTCGACCATCTGCGGCGCGCCTTCTATCATCTTGAGATGTCGCATCACGCTCAACACGCCTCGTTCGATGCGCGCGATGGATTCATTATCGGTCATTCCGAGGCCGCCTGATTCTGTCGTAATCGCGGGTTTGCCGCGTGTCGTCGCGGTCGTCGAGCAGTAAACCGATTTGTTCGGATCGGTAGGACGCTCGCGATCCATGACGATGTGGTCCAAACCGAACGCGAGCGCCATCTGCTTCGATTTTTCAATGACCGCAGGACCGCCCGGCCCATCATTTTGGACATCCCAGTAACTGTATGGTCGCAGCGATTCGTTGCCGTCACCACAATGCAGATCGATCAGGTAATCGGAGCGATCGATCACCTCCCGGGTAATCTGATATGCAATGCGTTCAGAGACCGTGCCATCAACCTTGCCCGGGTAGACTCGATTGAGATTCTTGCCGTCCACGGGACTGTAATAGATCGTGCGCTTGAGAAACGAGGGCATATTTGCGACGTGAACCATGACCACTGTGCCTGAAATCTGTTTCGGATCGAGCTGAGGCAAGAGGCGTTGAAGCGCGATGATCGATGTGTATTCATATCCGTGATTGCCTGCGATCAGAGCAAACACAGGACCCGGCCGTGCTCCGTGAATGACTGAGATTGGGATTGTTGTGGCTTCGTCTTTTGCCGCAGGAACTTCAATCATTCCCGATGCTTTTTCGCCGGCCTTGACTGTAACGGGGCCAACGGTGAAGCTCGCGCGCGATTGGGCCGAGACCACTGAAGAAATCAAAAGGCAAAAGGCAAAAGGCAAAAATAAAGAAAAAAGTCCTCTTGAAATCAAAATCAAAAGGCCGGAATTTGCTTCTTTATTTTTGCCTTTTGCCTTTTGCCTTTTGATTTCTTCCTTTCGTTTGTTTCGTATTCTCTCCGTCACTGTTTCGTTTCCCTCGTCACCGGCTCGCTCTCAGCGCGGTACCCCTTGCGCGCTCGAACGGCCGAATTGAGTCGATCAACGACAACGCGTATGCGGCGATAGCTACCGTCGCGTTTGTCATTCAGAGGGTAATAGCTGAGCGTATACTGATAGCGTAATTCTTCGGCGATCAGCTGGAAAGCCTGTTTGACATCACCCAGCATGTCGGCTTTGTAGAGTCGTGCGCCGCTGCGGTCAACTACTTCTTTCATGTAGCGATCCGCGCGTCTATACTCCTCATCACTCGCGCCACTGGGTGGAATTCGGATGATGGCCGGGGCGGACCCGCGCCTCCCCATACCGAACATGCCTCCTCGCACATCTTCCTTGGTGTCGTATTGAATTGCGTAAACAAGAACATCTGACTCTTCAACCAGATCGATCGTGCTGGGTGCAGTCGCCAAACGGCTTGCTGTGTCAACGCCGTCGCTGAAGAGCACGATTGCCTTTCGACCGTTCATTTTTTCGAGCCTCTCAGTCAAAACAAGATCAAGCGCATCATACAAACGCGTCGCACCGCCCGTGCGCGTTTGAAGGATCGCCTTGCGCAATTGTCTGCGGTCATTGGTGAACTCCGAATCGATATAGACCTGGCTGTCGAATGACACAATCATGACGCGATCTTTTTCACGCAACTGCTCAATGAAGGTCAGAGCTGCGTCCTGGATATCTTCGAGCTTGAACCGTGTGCTTCCGGACGTGTCAATCACCAACACAACATTGAAAGGGACTTCGGTAGAGCTGAAACCGTCGATGCTCTGTTTGACGTTTTCTTCGTATATTTCGAAATTTCTTACGGTCAAATTCGGAATATATTTACCATCACGATCAGTCACGATGACGGGGACATTGACAAGTGACGTGTTCAATTTGACCGTCATCTCCTCCTGTGGCTTCTGTTTCGTATCCGAATCATCGTCCGATTTTTTTTCGGGAGTTTTCAGAGATGGTCTGGTTTTCGGACTCTCCGTTTGAGGATTGCCAGGCGCGGTCTGTTCTTGACCGAAATGAGCGAGACTTGTGGAGTGCAATAAAACTGAGACAAAAAGGCAAATTACGACATAAATCTTCCGGCTAGTATACATATCCTCCTCCATATCACTTCTGATATCGGTGATGGGTGGATTATTTTTTCAATGCCTCCTTGTGGAATCGCTTTACCAACTTTTCAGCAGAAGCCTCTTCGAAGGTTGCATCATAATTTTGGGCGCCAATCTCCTCTCCCCGCCAGGGCGCAATCTCCATCAATTTTAGCAGTCTACTCGGCCTATCCTGATAGTCTGACGCCGGAACCGCCACTGCCTTCAAGCGCGCCAATGCGTTTGGGCCGTTCTCCTCACCTGCTATTGCAAAACTACCTCCTCCACCGGTAACCCTCGTAATAGCACGGAAGATGTACTCACCCTGGACGAGAAAAACGAGGTCAGCTTTCTCAGCGGAATCGACGAGTCTGAGTCTCTTCTGTTTCCTGAATTGCTCTTCGACTTTCATCTTAAGCTCCTCATCGGAGCCTCCGCCGGGCAAGATAAAAGGTGTGGGACGATCCAACGTTTTACGCTCCGAATGAGAGCGATCGAGCATTGGTCTGCCCGTATTCAGATTATCCTGTCTTGACGACTGAACCCTGGCTCTTTCCGATAAGTTGCGGTGCAGTTTTTCCATCAGATCGCGGTCATAATATCCCCGCTTCTTCCATGTTACTATGAAAACAGATTGGTCGCTTCGGAAAGCATCAGTTTCCGACCTCTGCTGCGCGTATCCTGCGAGCGTGATGATCAGAAGCGATTGGATCAATCCGAGGATTTGTTTCTGTGCCAACTTTTTTGATTTCATGATAACCCTGCCCAGTTAAAGAGAGATTACGGAACAAACGGCGTTTGTTCCGTAATCTCATATTCCCTTTATCAGTCATTCACCAGGGTTAATGAGGAGCGACCCTTTCACGCGATTGAAGAATGCTCTAAGAGCCTCAGTTCAATTGGTGCCTGCTGCCTGTTTTCGCTTATATCCGGGCTTTTTGCGATTTTCTTTCTGGCTTTCATCCTTCGCCTGCGTTTCCGGGACAGCGCGATAACCAGGGCGCGCACGCACTATTGCCCCCGTCCGATTGACACGCACCTTGATTTGACGGTAGGAACCATCGCGCACAGAGTTTGTCGGGTAGTAGCTGAGCGCATATTGATTCCGCAGTTCTTCGGCGATATTCGAGAACGCATCTGTCAGGTTCTGGATTGTATCGGCCTGGTGGAGCTCTCCACCGCTGTAGTCGGCCAGGTCCTGGAGATAACGTTCGGCACGGCGATAATCTTCCGTGCCACTGGGCGTGGGCAAAGGCCCCTGTGGCCACTGTCCGGGGAATTGATAGTTTATCAGTTGACCCACTGAAAATGGCCAGCGCGGATTGCGGGTGGGAGGTGTTGTGGGAGGTGGGTTGCGCGGGTTGCGCGGCCAGGGCAGCGGCAGACCACCAGGTCCTGGGTTGCCCATAATGACGCCGCCGCTCTGCGCATTATCAGCTTCAGTGTCGTATCGGATCGGATAGACGAGCACATCCGACTCCTGAACAAGTGAGACTGTGCTGCGCGCTGACGACCGTCTGCTTGCCGTGTCGACACCATCGGTGAAGAGCACGATCGCCTTGCGGCCTTTGATCGGGGCGAGAAACTCAGAGATACCCAGATCAACCGCTTCATAAAGTTTGGTGCTGCCGCCGGTGCGAGTTTTGTAGATCGCGGATTCTAATTGATCACGATCACTCGTAAAATCGCACCAGACATTTACAGTGCTATCGAACGAGACAATCATTACCTTGTCATTCCAGCGCAATTGTTTGACGAAGGCTAGAGCTGCCGCTTGAATGTCTTCATGCTTGAAACGTGTGCTTGCCGAAGTGTCGAGCAATAAGACAACGTGGAAAGGAACTTCGATTGATTGGAAGCTCGCGATATCCTGTTCAACGCTGTCTTCATAAATACGAAAGTCGCGCTTTTTCAGATTAGGAATAAACCTTCCTTCACGGTTAAGCACCGTCGCCGGTATGGTGATGAGCGATGTTTCGAGTTTAATCGTCCCATCATCGGTAACTGTTGTGGGTGTGTTGTCGACGAGAGGCTTGTCCGATGATTTTTTGTCATCTTCTCTGTCTGATCTGTCTGAATCCTGATCTGATGATTGCGGTTTTTGCGTTTTGTTTTGGGTTGTCGTCGGGGATTGAGGTTGCGTTTGCCGTTTGCGACCCGATTGAGCAGACACAGGTGCGCTCACTCCTGCGACGAGCAGGAGTACCACCAAACAGCGAGCAACCAGGGAATACTTCATTTGTGTCTCCTTTCGTGGGGCGAGTGGGATACAAATATCGCTGGAGCGTAAGCAGAGAGCGCTACGCAATCCTTCTAACCTTTATTCAGCTCGTTTCAATTTTGAATGGTTATCGGGGCGGAATGGGGACCGCTCAAACATTATAGCTCAAAACAAAGCCGAATCCACTACCGAATGGGAATAATCTCCGGACAAATTTCAAAGCAGCCAGGCAAAAATTTGCGGTTTCATTTTCCATTTTCTATATGGCATAGGTAACTGCTCAGCCGGTGGTGCAGTACGGGGAGCGTCAGCGACCTGAGCCCTGATAAAACGGCCTCTTGCAAAGACTCAGGTCGCTGACGCTCCCCGTACTGCACCACCGGCTGAGCAGTTACCTATGCCATATAGAAAATGGAAAATGATTACCCCCCCTCAATTTCTTCCGGATCCTCTTTTTTCTTGCTCAACCGGAACGGCAGCAACCCGGTCCAGGCTCTGGGCAGGACTTCGCGCACTGTCAGATTAGCGCCGAGAATCAGAATGAAGGCTGTTATGAATATCCAGGTCACCAGGGCCATGAGCGAAGCCAGACGATTGTAGCTCTCTTCAAAATCGAATAATGGCAGCGCCAGGCGGAATACGAGAGTTGCGATTACCCACAGGACCGCCATTGCTACTGAAGTGAAGAAGACCTGGTTCGCATGCACCTTACCGTGAGGCACGATGTAATAGATCGCGAAGAAGAGCAGCACGATGAAAGGCAACGAGATGATGGGACCGATGATTTTGAAGACGATCTTGCGAACTTCGGATTCCCCGAAAGCAGCTTCGAGCATGAAGTCGTAAACGCTGCCCAGCGAGATCGGGAACATAATGATTAAGCCACAAACGAGAACCAGCAACAAATAGACGAGGTATTGCTTGATGATCCCGCGCTCTTTAAATCCCCACGCCCGATTGAGCGCCTTCTCCATCGGCTGAAAGATCCCCATGCTCGAGAAAATCAGCAAACCGAATGAGAGCAGAGTGGCTTTACCTCCGGGCCCTTTAGTTACATTGTTTAAACTCCAGAAAAGCGTTGCTGATTCTCTCGGCACAATAGATCTCAACAGAAGATAAAATGTCTCGTATCCTCGCTGCCAATTCATGACGTGAAGCATAAAGCTGCCGACCAAAACCACAAAAGAAAAGAATGACAGGAGCATGTTGAAAGCGATGGCCGATGCATTGACATAAGTCTCGGTAGTCGTCAGGTCGTAGATCGCCGGCCACATCTTTTTGAAGAAGACCCAGCTGCCGCGCACATAGTACGACAATCCGCGCGGCGGCGGCGGAGGTGTGATCGGAGCCGTTTCTTTTCCCGGTTCAAGCTTTGTGGTTTCTGCCATAGACGAGGAAGAGTGTAGGCGCGAGCATAGATGCGGTCAAATACTTTTGAGATTTGAACACTTTCGCTAAACTGAACCGGATGAGTCTTCACAAGGTTAGAGCGCCAAACCGATTTCCTCAGCGACGCTGGCTGAGAATTACACCTTATCTCTCATTGGCCCTTTTGATAGGAGTAATCGCTCTGATCTGGTGGTGGTGGACTCGCCCGCCCAAGCTGTTCGTCGCCGTCGTCACTCTGGCTATCGCCGGTCCTGCTGAGATGCCGGTCAAAACTCACTACGAGCCATTCGGAATCGCTGCGGATGAAGATGGAAACATTTTCGTCAGCGAAAGCACGACGGGGCGCATCTATCGCATTCCGGCCGGCAGTTATTCGACAGAGTCAACATCACAAAACGAAACCATCATCACTGAAGGACTCGAAACCCCATCCGCCATCGCGTTCGATGACGATGGGAATTTAATTATCGCAAACACAGGCGCGCACACGATTGTGCGTTTTAATTTGGAAACTAATCGATTGAGTGTAATTGCCGGCGCTCATGGCGAGAGCGGCTTCGCGGACGGAGCGGGTCAAGAGGCGCGATTTAACGGCCCTGTAGGCGTTGCCGTGGCTGAAGACGGAGCGATATTCGTCGCCGACACATACAATGACCGCATTCGTGTCATCTCGCGAGATGGACAGGTACGAACACTGGCGGGAGGGAGCGAGCCCGGTTTTTCTGATGGCCCCGGTGCGGAAGCACGCTTCGACACTCCCTGCGGAATAGCGGTTGATGAGGACGGGTCATTGCTGGTGGCGGATAGTGGCAATCATCGCATACGCCGCGTTGAGTCGAATGGCCGCGTCACGACGATTGCAGGAACTGGCGATGCCACAGACTTTGATGGCGCTCCGTTTGATGCCGCTTTCGATGAGCCGGCGGCGATTGCAGTGCTCGATAAGAATTCGTTCTACGTCGCCGATGCGGAAGGATCGACAGTCCGGCTCTGCACATTCGGCGAGCAAGCATCAGTCAAGACACTTGCCGGAGGCTATCCATATGGGCTCCTTGATGATGAGCTTTCAAAAGCGCGCCTCAATCGGCCAACGGGGCTGGCATTATTGCCGGGCGGCGAACTGGCGTTTGCCGACAGTGGCAACGGGCTGGTGCGCGCGCTCGTTCCAGCCAACTCAAAGATAGGTCGTCGCGCCGATCCGAAATCCGTAACCATTCAAATCCCTGAAATGCGCGCGTTGCTCGAACCGCGATGGCCATTCGATCCGCCTCACGCGCGCCGCGACATCGCCGGCACCTTCGGCGAAATCAGGGGCGAACGTTTACCCGACCACGACGCATGGTTTCACAACGGTTTGGATGTGGCGGGAGCTTATGGCGAAACGGTGTGCGCCATCTTCGCCGAGCGAATCACCAGACCGCTTTCAGTAGAAAATGCCGGAGGAACACGCGAGCGTTTGCGCTTACCGCTGTTCGAATACATCCATCTGCGCGTCGGGCGCGACCGGAACGATCAACCGATCGGTAACTTCGCCGGCGGCGCGATCACCTTTCGCCGCGATGCGAACAACCAGGTAATCGGTGTCCGTATCCGGCGCGGGACACGCATCAATGCGGGCGAGCCGATCGGAACGCTCAACCGGTTGAACCACATCCATCTCGTTGCGGGTCCCGCCACATACGAATTCAATCCGCTTTTAGTGCTGAGGCTTCCGGGGCTGACCGATAGCATACCGCCAGTGATCGAAGCCGTGACGATTACCAATGAAAATCACGAATTTATTTATGAAGCATCCGGGACCAGACAAGTTCAGGTAAGCGGCAAACTGCGGATTGCGGCGCGAGTCTATGATCGGATCGATGGCAATCCCCGTTATCGCAAACTTGGCGTTTACAGGCTGGGGTATCAGGTTCTCAATGCCAGTGGTTCGCCTGCGCCCGATTTCAAAGATCCGCGCAACAATATCGTCATCGATCGGTTGCCGGAAGATCCGCCCTCCGGTCCAAATGCTGTCTTATTGACTTTTGCTGAAGGCAGTCAATCAGGCTACCAGGGCGCAACCGTCTTCAGTTACCTCATCACAAATGTCACGCGTGGCGGTGAAGCGCGCGAAGACATTTGGGACACATCGAAACTTGCACCAGGTGATTACACGCTGCGAGTGATCGCAGAGGATTACTTCGGCAATCAGGCGCGGCGAGATCTGCCTGTGAGAGTCATGAGGTAATAATGAACCACGGATTGACACGGATGCGACGGATTTTCACGGATGTCGACTTTATCCATTTTTGTGCTGCATTCAAAATCCCCCCAACGGCAGTTGGGGGATTGTTCAATTCCAGCCTATATCGGCTCTCCATCTTGCTTCCCAA
>JAKEHZ010000023.1 GCA_022614735.1 Acidobacteriota bacterium
AGCGCTATTTTTCGTTTGTTTCGTTATTTTCGTTTGTTTCGTATTCTCTCTTCTCACTCTTCCGCCACCACAAATTGATGGATTACAGCCTTTGGCAAAAATTTATCGCTTCTAACTATCACATCAGCTATAATATGGGCGCTCGTTTAGGCCCTACGCCCTTCTTGGTTGACCCTCTTTCACGTGAGTCTTTCAATCAAGTTCAACACGAAAATGCAAAACATGAGGAGCGCAGTGATTTCATGATGAAAGTTTGGAGTAATGACTTTAATACAATGGAACTAAGTTAGAAGTTGAGAGAACGCAAGACACGCGAAGTATACGAGATACGCGAACTTATTTGCATGAGATTTTTGCGCGTTTCATATTTTTCGCGTGTTTCGTATTTTCCTACTCTCACTATTACTTTGAATCCAGCACTCCGAGCACAAGCAGGACAAGAAATGCCAACGGAAACAGTTCAGTTACCACCAAAACCTCAAAAACCAACCAAACCGAACGGCGACGAAAAAGTCTTTCTCGAAGGTCCCCAACCAAGAAGATGGGAGCTCTGGATGTTGCTGCGGATAATCCGCGAATTCTTTCGCGGATTTCGCAAACTCCATTTCGTCGGACCTTGTGTCACGGTCTTCGGCTCGGCCCGATTCAAAGAAGATCACCCGTACTATGCGCTGGCGCGTGAAGTCGGCGCAGCCGTGAGCCAATTAGGCTTCACCGTTATGACTGGAGGCGGCCCCGGTATTATGGAGGCGGCCAATCGAGGCGCAAAAGAAGCTGGCGGATATACCATCGGTTGCAACATCGTTCTCCCCTTCGAGCAGAAACCAAATCCTTACCTCGATGAAATGATGGAATTTCGCTACTTTTTTGTCCGAAAAACAATGCTCATCAAATACTCCTATGCATTTGTCGTCCTTCCTGGCGGCCTCGGGACAATGGATGAATTGTTTGAATCACTCACTTTAATTCAAACAAAAAAGATCCGCCATTTCCCTGTCGTGTTGATGGGCAGTGACTACTATTCTCCACTGATCGATTTTCTCGAATCGATGGTCATAGCAGGAACGATCAGCCGTTCCGACCTCGATCTGCTCATGGTCACCGATTCAGTGGACGAAGCCATATCGCACATCGAGAAGCACGCGGTGCAGAAATTTCAACTGAAACGGGTACCAAAGCGGACGTGGCTCTTTGGAGAAAGATAAACCGCAAAATCTATAGATGAGTTGTTTAACTGATTACATTGGGTGACTGGAGGCGCCCTTAATTGCCTATGGCAGATAAATCTCAGCGTCTGATCAAATTGGTAGGGGTATTACTTTTCTTAACAATAATCACGGCATCGTTCAAGAGCGAAGCGATTCAAACGACGCGACAGCCCGAAACACAAAGCGAGCTTATCGCAAAAGGAAAAGAGCTTTTCTTCAACGAGACATTCAATGGTAACGGCCGCACCTGCGGGACGTGCCATCCAGCCGAAAACAACTTCACACTCGATGCGGCATTCATTGCAACCTTGCCCCCGACAGATCCGCTTTTTGTTGCAGAATTCAATCCGGCTCTCAAGGAAAATTTTGAGCAGCCGGAATTGATGCGCAAGTTCGGATTAATTTTGGAGAACCTGGATGGCTTCGATGATTTGAAAAATAGGTTTGTGATGCGTGGAATCCCTCACACTCTTGGCTTACGCAATTCTATTGCCAGTGTCCAAGGGCCTCGGACAGGATGGTCGGGCGATGGCGCCCCGGGTGATGGCACGTTGCGGTCCTTTGCTGTGGGGGCTGTCATTCAGCACTTCACCAAGACACTCAACCGCGTGCCCGGAGTTGATTTCCGCTTGCCGACTGACGCAGAGCTCGATGCGATGGAAGCCTTTCAATTGTCACTCGGAAGGCAGGCGGAATTGAGCCTCCCGTTAAGGCTCAGGGGGCTGGTAGCCAAACGCGGGCAGGAAATATTTCTCGATAACAATCTAGGCAAATGCAACCTATGCCACGGTAATGCCGGCGCGAACGCGACCTTTGCCCCCGGTCTCGGCAATCAAAATTTCAATACCGGCGTAGAAAATCTGCCCGATCTCCCGGCAAAACTGACAGGTAAACTGGTGCCGCCCGATGACGGGCTCGGATTTCCGGGCGACGGCACATTCAACACTCCCTCTCTGGTTGAGGCCGCGGACACTCCTCCCTTCTTCCACAACAACTCCGTCGAGACAATCGAAGGAGGGGTCGCTTTTTACAATGGAGACGCCTTCAACAATTCACCAGCAGGTAAAACACTTGCAGGTCTCGATCCGCGAGGGATAGGTATCAAACTCGATGCCACTCAGGTCATAGCAGTGGCCGCATTTCTTCGCGTCATCAATGCGCTTGAAAATATCCGCCAGAGCCAGGTGTTGTTGGAAGACAGCGCCAAACTGGGGTTCTTCAAACGCAAACAGGCGCGTGCATTAATCGCGCTCGCTCTCAAGGAGACGGAAGACAGCATTGATGTTTTAGTATGCGCCGGATTGCATCCCGAGACCGTCGCTCATTTGAGAGAAGCCCGGCGGCTGGCGGAGAAAGCAAAAGGCAGTATTTTCTCACGCCGCAGTCTTACCCTACAGGCAATCGAAGCGCTGAAGCGTGCGCGCAGCGAGCTTGTTGAAGCATCTTAAATGTGCTTACATCTAATTTACGACGAGCAATGATTAAAGGAGTTTTATGATGAAGCGAATATCTTTGATCACAATCTGCGCCGCATTTTTCACGCTCTCTCTCGTTCCTTTCACTCACGGGCAAAAAGCGACGGAACAGTTTATCCCTATCGGAAAATCGCCCGGTGTCTCCGCCAAAAATAGCATCATCGGAGAGATTGATCAGTTCGATGAAGCAGGCCGGACTATTACCGTGTCGACGCCTTCAGGCAAACACACCTTCAAGATGACAGATCAGACTAAAATCTATTTGGATCGGACGAAACTTAATCAAGGAGGCATCAAAGGCTCTACTGCCGATTTGCAAAAGGGACGCAGAGTGGAGGTGAAGTACAAAGACCCTGAAAACAAGGCTAATGCCGATTGGATCAAGGTTGAGATAACGTAACCGGTTTCAGGTGGCAACTGAGGAAGAGAGAATGATTACACGCCCTTTTGCTCCCGACTAACTCGCCGGGCTTCGGCAATTTCGCTGTGAAGGATCGAAAATTCAATGTGCGTCACGCCATAACTGATGTTTGATGAGAGGGCATAACCGGCCTTGCGAAAAACCGACAACATGAGCCGGTTGTCAGCCAGCACGTCCGCGCTGAAGTGTGTAATGCCGTGTTCGCGTGCAATTTCAGCAAGCCTGTCGAGCAAGATCGTCCCGATCCCTCGACGCTGGAGAGAGTCCTCAACCAGAAAAGAGACCTCCGCGACCTCGGGGTGTTTTTCTTCAACAACATAACGTCCGACGGCGACAATCTTCTCATCCGTTCCTTCACTCTGTGTAATAACAAGTGCCACGTGCCGCACACCATCGACCGCCACCAGCTTGTCGATTAATGAATCCGGCAAAGAGGTGACCATTCGCAGAAAACGGAACCGCCTTGTTTCCGGCGAGCATCGGTTGAAGAGAGCGATCAAAGCTTCGCGATCGGCCTGCCGCAGCGCGCGCATCCGCAAAACTGCGCCGTCACGTAATCTGACCTCATTTGAGAAGTTTTCGAGGTTATTTAAACTGGAACTCATTGAGAAGTCAGAAGAGAAGACGGAACAAAGGAAAAAGATGCTAGATGCTAGATGCTAGGTGAGCGTCCTAGCATCCAGCATCTAGCATCTAGCATCTTTTTCCTTTATTCCGTCATCCTCTTTTCAACAAACAGGCTTTCAATCCAAACCACTGCGATAGGCGATAGCGATTCCTTTGAACCAACCGATAGCCAATTAATTCGAACAACAATAGCACAGGCAGGACATATATCAGGATCACCAATAACGACCACGGGAATTGATGCCAGAGGAAATAGTTGACTGCGAAAGCCCCAGCATAAACACGGCCTTTGCTGGTTATCACCTGGAGATTCTTCGTGCATTTCTCGTACGTTATCTTGAATTTTTTCAGCTCATCTTCGGGAAAAGCCTGATACGGCTCGACGATGAATTGAGCATCCTCATCCATCTTTTTAACTATTTCAGCGGAATAAGTGCAGATGCCGCAATCGCCGTCAAAGAGCATATAATCCTTGCCAGGTTCAATCATATCCTCACTCCTCTGTGGACAATGACCGGTGAGCCTTCGGCGACAAAAGCCGATGTGGGTTTCGCTCGCAGACATTCAACAAATTGTCTTCCGTAAACTCGTTCGACATCGCAATCGAGCTCAGCATCACTCACCTGCCAGACCCGCCAGGATGGATGTTCAACCTGATACTCGACACAACCGCCGTCGCGCTGTGCCGAATAACCCCAATAATGCTCAGTGATGAATTCCTCCTCTGTACCCGGAATCAACGGTTGTGCTTCACCGACCGTTCTTGATTTCAAAAGATTCCACTCTTCATCATCGCGCCACGAATACTCAACCATCCCGATTCGCCCAATCTCCTCACTATGCATATCAATTCGATGACCCATGCGTCGGGCAACGTAATTTTCATTGTAGACTACGCGCGCTATGGTTGCGATAGCCTGCCGAGGCACAATCTCTTTGATAAAGACCACTCCACGCCGCAAGCTTTGAGCAACCCGCCGGCGCACGTAAAAACGCAGATTGATCTCCTCGAAGTTGCGATGAAATGGAATTGACAGGCCGAGGATTCGTGTTTTCAGGAAAAGAAACCCGACCACGCTGACAAATGTCTTGCCTTGCCAGTTGTCAAGCTCGGTTTTGGGCGGAATATAGGGGTGCAGGATTTCCGGATCGATTTCATAGTTGATCATCGCAAGGGCTCGCCACTCAGCGGTTAGAAATTTTCCGGTAGTAGACATGCGTGACCGGTAGAATGTCCCGGGTAATTAATTGTTGAGAGAAAGCGAACTCTCCAAAAGTTCATCCGCAATGCTTTCGATCTGCCCGTTTTTCACGCTCACGCCAAATCTCGTTAATACAGTCGCGGACCACATTGCCCAATTCTTCGAGGTTGAAATCTATCGTGCCGGCGCGTCCCGGAACTTTGAATCCTGCCGCGAAGCCTCGACCCCAGCCTTCCTCTTCAACTTTAACCTCATCTTCGTAATAAGAAACGACCTGCCTGCAGGCCATCGCCACTGTGGTCAGTGAGCTGTCTTCGGCAAGGGGTTCGAAGACGGTCTTGCTGTTCGGGTCGAGTTCGCCGAGTCGCGCGAGAATCCTGTTGAATTGGGAAACGGCAAAGCGGGCTTCCCCCTCGCCAGCATTCATCCATTGGACACGGACCGCTGCTCGCGCCGTGCGATGTAAAACGTTGATCAGTTTCTTAAGCTCTTGTTCTCGTTCCATAACTACCCCCCATAATTTCAATTTTTAATCTTGACCCGCCGGCGCAGGCCCTCATTCTCCGGCTTGAGCTGCTCTCGCAACATTTGTTTTGCTCTATAGAGCCGCCACTTCACGGTTGAGAGCGGAAGATCGAGGAAGCCGGAAATGCGTTTGAGCGGCATCTCGTCGTAGTATCTCAATTTGAGGATAAGGCGATAATCTTCATCGAGTGAGTCGATCGCCGCTCGTACCCATCCGGTATCAAACATATCTATTGGCGCATCGTTCGGCGCCAGCGGACGCGCCAGAGCGTTGCTGTGCTCCAGCAGTGCCTCATCGAGCTCAACACGTTTGCTGATTTCTTGCCGCGTCCGCTGGCTCATACGCAACGCGACGTGGCGCGTAATCGCGTATAACCACGCGGCAAACTTCGACGGCTCTTCGATCGAAGGCAAGGCTTTATATGCAAGCAGTAGAGCCTCCTGGACTGCATCTTCAGCCAGCTCTGTGCCCGCGACTGATTGGGCAACTCGATAGGCTGCCGACCGGTAACGCATGACCAGAGTATCGAACGATTGCAAATCGCCCAGTATCGCTCCAACAACCAATACCTCATCCGGTAAATTTTTATCTCTGATCTTACCCATCTATCCTCGCCCTCACATCCTACTTCTCTAGATACATTAAATGCGAAAAAGGATAGTTCTACCCAGGAAAATATTCCTTCGGATTCAATATTCCCTCCCCATGCTTCTAAATCAAGCCACATGAAGATTAGGACAAATGAACCACGGATTTACACGGATGCGACGGATTAATGGGGATTTTATCCGCGAAAATCCGTCGCATCCGTGTAAATCCGTGGTTCATTATTTTAAGACATTTGTAGTGACGTTTGATGTTCCCGTATGGTGCGGTCTGGTTGGATTTTTCCCCTCAATCCGGCCTGAAAACGAAAAATGACCTTTTCCAACTAAATTATTATGACTTATCACTATTTCTGGCGCCAGAAAGCTTAAAAACAGGTAAAAATACGTATAGCTCTCTTCCGCGAAAATCAGTATTTTGCAATCGTCTGATAGCTGTGTAGTCAGACTCGGAGAGAGCATTGGGGACGGACCGGTAGTGGGGATTCCGGGTCCGTCACAAAAGCGAGGGAACCAAAAAGTTCTGCTCGCTTCTGGTTGAGAGTGAAATGTCGTGGGGTACAGATCACTCTTAGAACGTCAGGGCAGGTTTTACGGCCTGCCCTGAACTTTTCTATTGTAACTGCCGCGGCCAGAGAACGACTTAAAATCAAAAGGCAAAAGTTAAATAGCAAAAGTCAAAAGTTAATTGAAGAAAATAGAAGATGGAAAGTGCCGACCTTTTGCATTCTGCCTTTTGCCTTTTGATTTTAAGTCGTTCCAGATGCCCAACAGCCACTTTAGATTTTGACTTCTTTCCACTTTCCCCGGCGAAATATCACCATCGCCACCACGGCCAGAACTGATTCAGCAATTGTGACTGCCAGGAATACACCTCTTGCTCCCAGTCCAGCCCACATCGCCAGGCTGTAGGCCAGCGGGATCTGTAGCAGCCAGAAGCAGAAGAGGTTGATGATCGTTGGTGTGAACGTATCGCCAGCGCCATTAAACGATTGGATAACTACCATCCCGTAGGCATAGAAGACATACCCATAACTGATGTAACGCAGAGCATCAACACCAAAAGGGATCACTGTTTGATCGTCGGTGAAGATGCGAATCAGAGGTTCAGCAAAAACTATAAAGACTAATGCGACGCCCGCTAGAAAGATCGCATTGCTATGGGCGGTAATCCAGACGGACCTCTCCGCACGCTCCGGCTTTTGTGCGCCGAGATTTTGCCCGACCAGGGTTGCTGCGGCATTGCTCATTCCCCAGGACGGCAAAATTGTGACGATGATGATGCGAAGAGCCACCGTGTATCCGGCCTGCGCTGCGCTCCCGAACTTTCCGACAATACTCATGAGCATAATCCAGGCTGATGTCGCTACCAGAAATTGGAACATTCCGCCGAGAGAGATTCTCAGCATATGCTTCAACAATCCGAAGTCCGGCTTCATCTGACTCCAGCGCACTGGCACGCGGCTGTGTCCCCCGAAGAGTCGCGTGAATTGATAGATCACAGCGCAGCTACGCCCAATCGTCGTGGCAATAGCCGATCCAGTCACACCGAGTTCCGGAAACGGCCCCAGGCCGAAGATCAAGCAAGGATCCAATACAAGATTGATGATATTACCGATCCACAAAGCGCGCATGGCTATCGCCGCATCACCAGCCCCGCGAAAGATTGCATTGATCAGGAACAGCAACATGATCACAACGTTCGCTCCAAAGATGACGCCGATATATCCAGCGCCAACTGCCATCACACCTTCTTCGGCATTCATCATCCGAAACAGCTGCTTGTGGAAGAGCACACCGGTCAATGCAATGGGAATCGAAACGAAAATCCCCAGCAGGATTGATTGCACAGCGGCTCGCGCCGCGCCTTCATGATCTTTTTCACCGATACGACGCGCGACGATTGCAGTTGTCGCCATGCTCAAACCCAGCGCAACGGTAAAGACAATCGTCAACAGCGACTCAGTAATGCCGACAGCAGCCGTCTGTTCTCTCCCGAGATGCGAAACCCAATAAACATTGACGATGCCGAAAAGCGATTCCATCGACATCTCCAGTACCATCGGAACTGAAAGTAGAAAGATCGCGCGGCCAATGCTGCCTTCAGTGAAGTTTTGTTCAGTCCCAAAAACCGCCTCACGCAGCGTCGACCAAAATCCCGTCCGTTTGCTCGTCGTTTCCTGTTCTATCATTTCAAGTTGCTCGTTCATCATTTTGATAAATCGTATTAATGAAGTCAGAGGAGAATACGAAACAAACGAAAATAACGAAACAAACGAAAGAATCAGAAATTTTTCGTTTGTTTCGTTATTTTCGTTTGTTTCGTATTCTCCTCTTCACTTCATCCTACGTCACTTCGGAAAGCCTGGCGCCTCGATCACTCGCTGCGCCTGTTGGAAGTGGCGTCGTTCGTGCAGCACAATGATGCGGTAAGCGTCAAACAGGCTATAAATCATTACTTTTGTCACAGGTGAATAGATGATTATCTTGTCCAAATCCACTCCAGTCGTGGCCTTTATCTTAGCGATAACCTCATTTTGATGCGCAACAAAGTTACTGATGATCTGCGGATCGATCTTACTCGATGAGGGTTGAAATATTTTTGGGTTTTTTACCTTCCTCCTGGAGCTCGGGTTAACAACACCGATCACCATCTTTCCGAAGGGGCCCGGCAACCATGGCATTCTTTGCCACAGTGTCGCCTTCTTCTCTCCTCTGATTACCTGATCGATTTGAGGGAAGTATTCACAATTGGCCGTCATCAGATGGTCGAAACATTGGCCGACGCTCCACGCGTCGGCATTCGGCTTCCAGTTGATCTGCGCGGCGTTTAAATGACCGAAAGTCGATTGCGCGTCCCTTGCAATAGTTTCGGCCTCTGAGAGGATTTCCGGCAACGGAAGTTTTGTGGGGTCATTTGTCATAGGTTGCTCCAGCGCTCCCGGTAGAACGCCTCCTATTTGAAATTCTGAAGAAGAACTGCATCGCTTTTTATCCAGCCTTGAGCAAAAGCTACGCGCTGTCCATCGCGTGACCAGACAAAATCGAAGATGCGCCCTGTTTTGAAATCTGTCATCGGGAAAGGCGCGCCCCCATCGAGAGGTTGCCTCCAGATATTCGAGACACCGCCACGCGTAACGATGTAAGCCAGCCCGCTTCCATCGGGCACCCAGCGCACGACGCGTTGAAAGTTGCCCGGTGCATCGAAGAGCAGTAACGGTTTTCCTCCTTCTAAGGTGAATACGGCAATCTTCCATGGCGCATTCCCTTGATCCAGGTAGTTGCAAGCGATATTGGCCCCATATGGTGAAACCACGGGACGCCAGGCCTCCTTTTCTATTAGCGTCACTGGCTCGCCGCCTTCAAAGGAGCTCTTCGCTACCACTCTTCTCCCTTCATGCAACACCGAATATACGATCGCCCTGCTGTCGGCGGTAAATGACGGGAAAAAAATCTGATTCTCATCCGACAGGCGTTTCAAACTTCTGCGGTTAATCTCGCCACGCCATAGATACGAGCCTGTCGATTTTTCTACAACGTAGACGATATAATTTCCATCGGGTGAGACGGCAGGTTGGGATTCCCTGACTTCGCCGCCTTCAGGCGCAACCGGAAGTGGTTGTAGCTTGTTCGTGTTCAAATCGGCAATCCATATCGTTTCTCGGCCACCACTTTGTGAAACATAAATGATTCGCTCGTCAGGTGTCCATGCGATTCCGTTGGCTCCATCGAATCTATCCGTTGTGATCCGGCGCGACTGACTGACATCTACGCCCGGTGCGACCCAAATGTTCGACAAAGATTCACTCTGGATACTCACCAGTCGACTGGAATCATAGGTTAAGCTTGCACCTCGATAATCACTCAGATCCCTGGTGATGCGTATGACTTCGCCTGACGGATAAGCCACACGCCAGAGTTGCGATGAGCGCGATGCCGGCTCGGTTGCGGAAACCACCAGTCCCCTGCCATCCCCAAGCCATGCGATCCGGTCGATCTCTGACCACCGTCCTGATGCGATTGTGCTCTCTCCTCCACCATCGACTTCAAGGGCCACAATCTTAAGATACAAACCACTCTCCACATCTCTCACAACACACGCGATGACACGCCCATCCGGAGACCAGGCCAATCCTCCCGGGTAGAAAAATGACGGGCCATTTTTTTTGGCTAAAATTATTCCAGTCCCCTCCGGAGGGCCCACATTCACCGAGGTTTCAGAGTGATCTTCGCTGGTGCTGAGATAGGCGATCTGTTTCCCATCGGGCGAATAACAGATTGTGCCAACCTCAACTCCCTTGTTCAGCTTTTCTTCCGCACCACCACTCACAGATTTCCGGAAGAGGAGGCCGAAGCGCTCATCCGGCTCCGTTTTGATGTAACTGATCCAGCGACCATCTGGCGAGAAGACCAGTCCTCGATACTCTTTTGCAGAATCTGAGTCGAGCCTCATCTCTTTCGCGCTCTCCAGCTCTTTGATCATGAGATCATGCTGTCCACCATCATCTACTGCATAGATCAATCTTTCCCCGTAAGGTGAGATCACTGCATCCGTGACCTTGCCGCTGGCTGAGATCCGGGTGATCTGTAGCGCTTGAGGCGTCGCCCTGTCAATCGTCCCACTCAAGTACCTGCCTGCGATGAATATCGACAAGAACACACCGATTATTGTCAGCGAGATAACGAGCAGCCTTCTCCAATTGCTCTTGATTTCAGCGATCAGGTCTTCAAGGAAAGTGCTATCGCGGATGATCTGAATACGCTCCGTCAGGCCGGTCATTCTCTTCGTGTTACTTTCAAGCAGGCTTTTAAACGCCTGCTTCAGGTCCTCGATTAATGATACAGGAGAAAATCTCTCACCCTTCGCGCCGGCCGCCTTGCTTTGCCCCCTCAGATCGGTGGCCGTTTTGCTGGTGCGGCTGCCGGCGCCTGCATCTTTGGGCGTTTCGGCTGCGATCGCGCCTGCCCACTTCACCCAGCGCGGTTGACGTGAAAGGAGTCCTTGCAGATCGCGGGACATTTCACCGACAGTTTGATAGCGGTCTTTCGTATCCTTGGCGAGAGCTTTCGCGACAATCCGGTTCAACTCAGGCGGCACGTCTTCTCTGAAGTCGGTAAGGGGGAGCGGATGCGCAAGTGTGATCGCCGCGATCACTTCATCAACTGTCGATCCGAGAGAGGGAGGATGACCCGCTATCAACTCATAACAGAATGCGCCGAGGCTATAGACATCAGACCTTTGATCTGGCTTCTGACCGGCGACCTGCTCAGGGCTGAGATACTGCACAGTGCTTAACCTGGCTTTAGACCACTCATCAGTTTCACCAGAGAGTGATGGGGGGAATGCCAGAGCCTGCCCGAAATCGAGAACCTTTACGCGTCGTGACTCAATCAGCATCAGGTTCGAGGGCTTGATAGCCAGATGTAACCATCCACCGGCATGAGCGGCCTCGAGAGCTTCGGCTATTTGAATGACCAGCCTGATGATTTCATCGATCGTCAATTGATGCCCGGAGCCGAGCAGATCCATTGACTGCCCTCTCACATATTCCATTGCAATATACGGTCGATTATTTTCAGTGATCCCTCCTTCGTATATTTCGCAGATGTTACGATGACGGACCCTTGTGAGCGCGGCGAAGATTTTGATGAAGCGTTCTCGAACGCCCGGCGTCTCGAGCGCTGTGACAGGGAATAATTTTAACGCTAGATCGCGACCTGTCGAAGTATCTTTTGCCAGGTAAACCTCACCCAACCCGTTTGCGCTGATGCGTGAGGATATTTGATAGTGGGCGATTATCGTTCCGGAGGACAACCATTCTTGCATTTCAATACTTTTGACGGGGGCAGAAGAGAGAGTACGAAACAAACGAAAATAACGAAACAAACGAAAAAATTTGAGCCTTTTTCGTTTGTTTCGTTATTTTCGTTTGTTTCGTATTCTCCAAGGATTTTTATAGTTTCGCGCTGATGTCGGGACACTTTTACAAAGCAAGGCTCTTTACGGGAATGAAATTGGAATACAAAAAAGGCAAAGAGAGCAAAAAAGACAAAAATTCTTGGCCCTTTTGCCTTTTTTGCCCTTTTTGCCCTTTTTGTA
>JAKEHZ010000181.1 GCA_022614735.1 Acidobacteriota bacterium
AACTGGCCGGTTTTTGTGCATTGTGCCGGCGGAAGGCACCGCACAGGAGTGCTGATCGCCATTTATCGTATGGAAGTCTATGGATGGGATGCCAGGAAGGCGTACGATGAGATGAAGGATTATAAATTCTACTCAAGCTTTGGCCACGGTGAGATGAAAGATTATGTCTTTGACTACTACCGCGGGCTTCTCGTCCGACGCGTGCAACCGTCTACTGTGACGAGGGTGCGTCGGGTTGCAGATCAGGGGCAGTAAAAAAGAGAGAACGAAACACGCGAAATTTCTGGCATGTTTCTTCTTCCGGATAACGTTTTCAACACGAAGGATCAAAGGGTTAAAGGGTCAAAGAGGAGATAATGGCTTGATTTGTCTCTTCTTTGACCCTTTGTCCCTTTGATCCTTCGTGTTGAATAAGTTTGCTAGTTTGGGCTTTCTATGAAACCAGCTACTTTTCTTAGGATCTTTCACATATCTACTTCTTCTCAGTAAAGTTGACCGAGGCGCTGGTGTTCTCCCATTCCATTTTAAGGACACCACCTTGTCCGGCTTTCTCAAGCGAGATGACCATCAGCTCGACTGGAGCCTTGGTCTTCTCCACTTTCATATTAATCCGGGCCAGCTCTGTCTTCTCGTACTCTGGTTTGTAGGGAATGCCCCAGATGCCTGTTTGTTTGTTGATGATCAGCTTCCATCCGGTTTCTGAGATCCAAGCAAAAAGCGTATAAGTTCCCTTCGGAACCTCTACATTTCCAAACATCAAGTTTGCCTCGGTCGTGAGTCGCGTTGCTTCATCCGCGCCTAAACGCCAAACCCTATTGTACGGTTCGAGTCCGCCAAAAATCTTGCGGCCACGCATTGAGGGCGCGCTGTAGTTAATGGTAATCTTCTTTCCATTCAAAGTCATTTCCGCTGTCTTAGGCGGGCTGGGCTTCTGTGGATGTGCCAGCGCGGAAACGATGAGAAGGGTAAGTGACACAGTCAATGATATGTTGGTCAGGATTGATCGGTTGAGTTTCATCTTGAGCCTTTCAAGGAAGTAAGTTTGGTTGTTAGATAACGCATGGATTGCAAATTTGCGTTACCAATCAGCGGTTTTAACACGCATTATTTACCACACGTTCGTGATCAGTCCAAATACAATCGCACTTGCCTTGACGCTTCGCGAGGCGCGTGGTAATTCTCAAGCACCCGAAAATCATCAGTTATTTCATCAGTTCAGGAATTAAGGAGAATGAAAGCGTGAATCTCTTACGTGGCCTTTTGTTGTTTGCGGGCTTGTTCCTTTGTCTTCTTCCCACCTCTTCAGTTTCAGCGCAAAGTTTCGACTTCTACCCGGGCGCAAAATATGATCCTTCAATTCCTACACTCAAGCAGGCAGTCGGTCACGATTGGGGAGAGAAGATCACGATGCATCACGAGGCCACAGTTTATATCAACGCGCTGCAACAAGCGGCCTCCTCGCGTCTGAAGGTAATCAAGTATGCTGAGACCTGGGAAGGGAAATCGCTCAACGTTCTTGTCATCGGCTCACCTTCGAACATCGCCCGGATTGAAGAGATCAAAACAGGCATGCAAAAACTGGCGGATCCACGCAGGATTTCACAGGAAGACGCTAATTCGTTGATCAATTCGCTGCCTTCGCTCGTCTGGCTGATCTGTGGTGTTCACGGCAATGAGATTTCGAGCGTGGATGCCGGCCTGCTGACTGCCTATCATTTGCTCGCCGCGCGAAATGATGAATTGGTTGAAACGGCGATGAAGAACGCCGTTGTCCTGATCGACCCGATGCAGAACCCTGACGGCCGTGACCGCTTCATCAATTATTTCAGACAAAACGTCGGGCGTTTTCCCGATGCTGATCTGCAGGCGGCTGAACATAATGAAGTTTGGCCGAGCGGACGGGTCAATCACTATCTCTTCGATATGAACCGCGATTGGTTCGCGCAAACTCAGCCTGAAACGCGAGGGCGCACGAGGTTTTATCTGGAATGGTTCCCTCAAGTTGTTGCAGATCTGCACGAGATGGGGACGAACAACACATATTACTTTGCGCCGCCCGCCTTGCCGTGGAATCCGAATCTGACAAAGACCCAGCTCGATTGGCTGGCAAAGTTCGGCCGCAATAACGCCAGCTGGTTTGATCGCTTCCGCTTCGATTACTTTACCCGTGAAAACTACGATTCGTTCTATCCGGGTTATGGCGAAGGCTGGCCGCTATTTCACGGCTCGATTGGGATGACCTATGAACAGGCGTCCGTGCGTGGCCTCATCGCGCGTCGCGACGACGAATCGATGATGCATTATCGCGATTCGGTGCAACACCACTTCATCGCCTCGCTCTCGACTGTCGAAAACACCGCGAAAAATCGCGAAGGGTTATTGCGCTATTTTTACGACTATCGCCGCAGCGCCGTCGAGGAAGGCAAAAACGAAAAGGTCAAGGAATTCATCATCACGCCGGGCACCGATCCGAATCGCGCCGCGCGGTTGGCGGCGATGTTGATGAATTCGGGCATTGAAGTGAGACGCGCAGATGCAGCCTTCAGCAATTCCAAGACACGCGATTACTTCGAGGGCAATCAACAATCGCGCGATTTTCCCGCGGGCACCTACATCGTCTCGCTCGCTCAACCTGCGAAACGCCTGGCAAAGACGCTCATGGACAAACAGACGGAGCAGGATAAGGAGTTCCTCGAGGAACAGCGCCGTCGCAATAAGCTGCGTAGATCCGAAGAATTTTACGATGTTACAGCCTGGTCACTGCCATTGCTCTTCGACGTCCCGTGCTTCGTCGCCGAGCAGAGCTCGAACGTTCAGACCTCCTTACTCAAAGACCTGCCGAAACCGGCGGGACAGATGCACGGAGCTCAAGCGCAACTCGCATACATCATCCCCTGGGGCACCCAGACGGCAGCGTCCGCCCTGGCTGATCTATTCCGTCAGGATGTACGCGTTCACAGCAGCGACAAAGCGTTCAGGCTCAATGGCGCGAATTTTCCTGCAGGTACGCTGATCGTCAAAGTTAAAGATAACCCGGTCAATCTCTACGATCGAGTGACCAAGCTTGTTAGCGACTACGGCGTCGATGTTTATTCGACCGATTCATCCTGGGTTGATGATGGACCTAATTTCGGCAGCGCCAACGTTAAATTCCTGCCGAAGCCTCGCATCGCGCTCGCTTACAATACGCCGACATCGGTCAATTCCGCCGGCTGGGTTCGTTATTTGATCGAACAACGATATGGCTATCCGGTGACGACGATTCGCGCTGAGCAATTGCGCTCTGCAGATTTGACCAAGTACAACGTATTGATCTTGCCGGACACATTCGCCGGTTACACCCAACAGGTCGGTGACGGCGCCGCTCTGCGCGATTGGGTCCAGAAAGGCGGGGTTTTGATCGGGCTTGCCGGCGCCACGAATTGGCTGGCCGATGAAAAGGTCAATCTGCTCCCGACCAAACGTGAGAAACGATTCAAGGAAGAGGAAAAAGGCGAGAAAAAGGAGAAGAGCGCAAAAGATCAACCTGTCAAAGACCCGGCAAAAGATTTACCAAAAGAACAAAAAACGGATCAGGGTAGGGACCCCGTCGAGAAAGCAATCGAACCGAGCGACGAGTACCCGAGCTCGACTCCCGGTGCGATAGTGCGTGTCAAGGTCGATCGAACGCACTGGCTTGGATTCGGTTACGGAGAGACAACAACAGTCCTGATCGACAGCAATCGAATCTACACGCTGCTCAAACTGGACAAAGGCTCCAACGTTGCCATCTACATGCCTGAAGACAAGATGCTGGTCAGCGGTTTCATGTGGGAGGACTCAAAGAAACAGCTGCCTAATAAGGCCTATCTGATGTACGCGCAATCGGGACGCGGACATGTCATCGGTTTTGCCGAGGATCCCAACTACCGTGCGTTTATGGAAGGGTTGAATGTGATGATGCTGAATGCAGTGTTTCTCGGGCCAGGGCACTGAAAGAGACCGCGAAACACACGAAATATGAAAACACTCCTCCGCGAATTGATCTTTCCCCTGGTTGCTGTCCTCGCCGCCTTCATTATTGGCGGGGTAATAGTCCTGGCAATTGGCGACAGCCCATTCGAGGTATATCGAATATTGATTTCAAGCGCATTCGGTTTGTTCGATGCGCTTGGCAATTTCACCTATGACAATTGGGGATATACGCTCTTCTACGCAACACCGCTGATCTTCACCGGCCTCGCTGTTGCCGTGGCCTTCAAATGCGGATTGCTCAATATCGGCGTGGAGGGGCAGCTCTACGTCGGAGCATTTGCTGCCGCCTGGATCGGGATCTCATTTACGAAGCTCCCGGGGATGGTTTTAGTTCCAATGGCTATATTTGCGGCGATCGTGGCAGGCGCGGCGTGGGGAGCAATTCCCGGATTACTCAAAGCCCGCTTCGGATCGCACGAAGTGATCAACACGATCATGCTCAACTTCATCGCCATCGGACTGGTCAGCTATCTAACTCAGAATCATTACAAGGTTCGAGGCGATCCGATTATGCAAACTGTGCCGATTGCCGAGCAAGCACACATCGCTCGCTTCCGAACGTTGCTTGCCCCCTTCGGCCTCGATTTTCCACAGCGAATACCGTTGAACATCTCATTCCTCCTTGCTTTGCTCGCTTGCTTTCTGGTCTGGGTTTTCCTGTGGCGAACGAAATGGGGATATGAGATCCGTGCTGTCGGGTCGAATCCATCTGCGGCTGAATATGGTGGTATCAGCGTTCAGAGACAGATTGTTCTTGCCATGGTCGTGTCCGGCGCCTTGGCCGGAATGGTTGGGATCAATGAAGTCCTGGGTTATCGCTATCGGTATTATCATGATTTTTCGCCAGGTTACGGTTTTGCGGGGATAGCCGTTGCGTTGCTTGGCCGCAATCATCCGGTCGGTGTTTTGCTGGCCGCGATTCTGTTCGGGGCGCTCAATCGCGGCGGGTTGTTCGTAGATATTTTCACAGCCAAGGTTTCGAAAGACCTGGTGCAGGTGCTGCAGGCGATCATCATTCTTTTTGTCGCAATGGAAGTGCTCTTTCGCAGTGCATTGGCGCGCTTCATCCCGGCTCTGTCGAAAAGGTAGCTCCGCGTTTATTCCGGCATGTTCAGAGACATCTTTAACTATACACTGATTGCTTCGACGATACGGCTCTCCACCCCCTTAATACTGGCCGCGCTCGGTGGGCTGTATTCCGAACGCGGCGGTGTGATCAATATCGCATTGGAAGGGATAATGCTGGCCGGAGCATTTACCGCCGCTACCGTCACAGTCTATACGGGCGACCCGTGGATAGGGGTGCTGGCGGCGATGGGTGCCGGTCTACTCGTTGCGGCTTTGCATGGTTTGGCGACAATCAACTATCGCGCAGATCAAGTTGTGAGCGGGATGGCAATCAACATCTTATTTCTGGGTGTGCCAGCACTATTGTCAGGAGCATTGTTTGAGTCGACAGGTGCAACGCCGCAATTGCCCCGCGACCAGGTATTGCCTGATTTAAGAATCTTCAACCCTCAAAGCTTTCCGAAGTTAGCTTCGATATTCAACCAGAAGCCGCTGGTTTATCTGGCACTCCTTCTCGTCGCGGTGACAGCATATGTACTTTATCGCACGCGATTCGGATTGCGCTTGCGCGCGGTCGGCGAGAATCCCGAAGCTGCCGATACTGCCGGTGTAAGTGTCATGAAGATACGATATGCTGGGGTATTGATTTCGGGCGCATTGGCTGCGCTCGGAGGCGCCTATCTCTCAATCGGGCAGAACTCGCTGTTCACACGGAATATGACAGCGGGGCGAGGATTTATCGCGCTCGCGGCCTTGATCTTTGGTAGATGGGATCCGGTTGGGGCTATGCTAGCATGTTTGTTCTTCGGATTTGCCGAAGCGATTGCAATTCGGATGCAAGGCACTGTCAACATTCCCAACCAATTTATCCAGATGACCCCGTATGTCCTGACGATGGTTGTGCTCGCCGGCCTGATCCGTCGTGCGATACCACCGAGATCGTTGGGAATAGCATACGTGAAGGAATAACGGATTGAGCTAATGAAAACTTTTTTCTGAGGAGTCACTCATGTCGTTACGGACGACAAACGGAAACAGTGAAAATTTAGACAGGATTTGTCAGGATTTAACCCAATTCACAAAATCCTGATAAATCCTGTAAATCCTGTCTATTTTCCGAGGAGCAATTTAAATGGCGATTTCCGTCTTCGACCGCGCACAGGCATCGGCGCGGTACATTCGCGAGCAGATCGCGACTGATGTTGATGTTGCGGTTGTGCTTGGATCGGGCTTGGGAACATTTGCTGAAACCTTAGAGAACAAGGTCATTATTCCCTACGAAGAAATACCTGATTTTGCACGATCGACTGTTGAAGGTCACTCCGGGCGCCTCGTCCTGGGAAAACTGCCGTTAGAGCCGATCAACATTGCAGTAATGCAGGGACGCTTTCACTACTATGAAGGTTACTCTCTCGAAGAAGTTACACTGCCCATCCGTGCATTCTGTGTAATGGGGGTGAAGAAGTTGGTTCTGACCAACGCAGCAGGCAGTATAAATCAGAATTTCAATACCGGTGATTTTATGCTCATCAGCGACCATATCAATCTGATGCTGGCCAGCCCGCTGCGCGGCAGGCACGATCAACGGATGGGTGAGCGCTTTCCGGATATGACCATGGTCTATTCTCGCGAATATCGTCAGATTGCGCAGGAAGTCGCTTCAGAGTTGGGGATGCAGCTTCACGCGGGCGTATATATGGCATTGCAGGGTCCTAATTACGAGACGCCCGCTGAAATCAGGATGATGCGGATGCTCGGAGCCGATGCGGTTGGGATGTCGACTGTTCCCGAAGCGATCGTTGCGAGGCAGATGGGGATGAACGTGCTGGGCATCTCGCTCATTACCAATGCCGCAGCCGGGATCGAGGATGGGCCGATCAATCACGATGAGGTGATGGAAATGGGGCAGCGTGTGAGCGGGGAGTTTTGTCAGTTGCTGACGCGAATCATTGCGAGACTTTGAAAAAGATGATCATCGGAATCTCCGGGGGAACTGGATCCGGCAAGACAACAGTTGCAAGGCGTATTCTGGAAAACGTTAGCGACGAGCAGGTAACGTATTTGCAGCAGGATAGCTATTACCGCAATCTGGGTGATATGCCATTGGAACTGCGCCATCAGATCAACTTCGATCATCCTGACGCTCTTGATAACGAACTGTTCATCAACCACGTCAAGGCATTGCGGGCCGGCGAAGCGATCGAGATTCCGGTTTACGACTTCTCGATCCATATGCGCAAAAACGAGACCATTCACGTTGAGCCGAAACCGATATTAATTATTGAGGGAATTCTGATCTTCGTTGATGCGGCATTGCGAGAATTGATGGACGTCAAAATTTTTGTGGAAACGGGTGACGATCTGCGTTTCATCCGCCGTCTCAAACGTGACATTGATGAACGCGGGCGTTCGGTCGAATCAGTGATCAAACAATATCTTGATACCGTGCGGCCGATGCACGAACAGTTCGTTGAACCATCCAAGCGATATGCCGATGTGATCATCCCCGAAGGCGGTTATAATGAGGTCGGCATCGACCTGATCGCCGGTAAAATTCGAGCTCAATTGGAAAAGGAGTTGGCAAAGGCCAGGCGTTAAATAATGATGCCGTGGGGAAGTTGAAATACGGAAGTAATGAACAACTTATTGATCTCGCCCGGCAGGCGCGCGAACGCGCGTACGCCCCCTATTCCGGGTTTAGAGTCGGCGCTGTCGTGGAGTGCCGAGATGGTCGACTCTTCACCGGCTGCAATATCGAAAATTCCAGTTACGGATTATCAATATGTGCTGAGCGCGTCGCGCTCGGTAAAGCGCTTTCAGAAGGCGTGCGCGGCTTTTCGCGCATTGCCGTGATTGCAGATACACATTCACCAGTTCCCCCGTGCGGCGCGTGCCGTCAGGTGATCCTGGAATTATGTGATGAAGACCTCTTGGTCATTATGGCGAATCTGCAGGGGCAGGTTGAAACGCGAACAATCAATGAATTGTTGCCTGCGCCATTCGACCAAAGTTTTCTGCAAAAATAACCTCCATTAACTATGTGTCCCCTCGAGATTGCGATCACGGTCGGGCTGCTGATCGGATACGTTCAGCAGAATCCGGCGTTGGAGAATCAGGCGATCTCCCGTGTACAACAGCTGTATATCTCACAGCTTGATTCGAGCATAAAGGAGGAGGATCGGCAGGATCGGCCTTTTGCCGTATGGCTCAATCAGGTCGTGGGACCGCGTGCCGGTGTAACCTGGCAATTGACCGACTGTGGGGAGCAGTCTGGCTCTTCACCCGGATCGGAGCGCGAAATTCAGGCTTGCGTTGAAACGACAGCGCTCCTGCCCGACGACCGCAAGGTTGTGGTCTTAACCTGGGTGGGTAGTTTCAAGCAAGGTCTTTTTGGGAAGCCGAAAATACAATTCATCGTTGTCGAGAGCAGAGGTGAAATTTTTGAGGCGGCTCGATTACTAGACCTGCCTGAGCTACTTCGTATACCACTCGTCAGAACTCGCCCCAAGCCCGTGCAAAAAATGTTGCCGAAGATAGTTGTTCTACCCGCGACAACCCCCAAAAAATATCCTTTGATATTTTCCGCCACAAACATGCCGGTGCCCCACCGGGTACAGGGTAGTTTGCCAAACCTCTCGAACATCGATCAGGTTTCCCCGCCGAGGAGCGAACCGCGGAGAGTGTCTGAGGGTGTCTTGATGGGTAACGTGCTCAGCAAAGTAGTGCCAAACTACCCGCCATTCGCCAAACAGCTCAGGGTTGTCGGCGATGTTAAGGTGGAGGTGACAATAGCTGAGGACGGTCGTGTGATCGAGGCAAAGGCAATAAGCGGTCCATTTCCTCTGCGTCACACAGCGGAAGAAGCGGCGCGCAAATGGGTTTTCAAGCCGACGCTGCTCAATAGTATGCCGGTGCGGACACAGGGGGTTCTGACTTTTATTTTCACGCGTCCCTGATCTGAGCATAAAGCCATCAAAAATGAAAGCAAAACCAAAAATCAATAAGCCGCCAATTCTCTTTTCCGAAACACAGAAGATTATTACAGCCGTCGAAAAGAAGCTCGGGGCGACCTTTATTGCATACTGGGACGGCCCAAATGGGTCAGTTTGCCAGGATGATGTCTTGACATTTTATGCTTTGTTGCGACATCTGGGACCACAACGCAAGCTTGCATTGTTCATTAAATCTGATGGGGGCACGGGAATGGCCTCGTTGCGGATAGTGCATCTGTTGCGGCAATACTCCGAAGTTTTGACGGTGCTCGTGCCGCTCAATTGCGTTTCTGCGGCAACGATGATCGCTCTGGGAGCGGACGAAATTCAGATGGGGCCACTCGCCTTTCTCTCCGCGGTTGACACTTCGCTCACGCATGATCTTTCACCGATTGACAATAACAATAATCGCGTCAGCGTCAGCCTCGATGAGTTAACCCGGATCATCAATCTCTGGAGTAAAGAGACGGATAGTGAAGGTGTAAATCCCTACAGCGCCATCTTCAATCACATTCATCCCCTAGTCATCGGCGCGGTCGATCGCAGCAGCTCGCTTTCCATTCGCTTGTGCAAAGAGATCCTCTCCTATCACCTGAGCGATAAGAAAAGGGCTGGGAACATCAGCAAAGTCCTAAACTCCGATTATCCCTGGCATTCCTATCCGATCACGATTAAGGAAGGACAACGCATCGGTTTGAATGCGACGCCGCTCGATCAGGGAATTAACGATGTTTTGCTTGAATTGAACGAAGTCTATTCGGAGATGGGGCAGCGCGCTTTAACGGATTACGACGAGAGGAACTATCACGATAACGAGATACTGAATATCATCGAAGGCCGGGGGCTGCAGCTTTTCTATCAGTCGGATAAAGACTGGCACTACCGCGCTGAGGAGAGGCGATGGATTTCGATGAATGACAACAGTTCGTGGCGGAGGGTTGAAAAGAAGGGAAATCAAATCATCCAACGCGTTTTTCATATCCGGTAATTTTGCGCGGAAACAATGTCTAGAGAGAATACGAAGATACAGTACGGGGAGCGTAAGCGACCTGGTATTTGGTTTAACGGCGCCTGTAGCAGGTCGCTTACGCTCCCCGTACTGTATCTTCGTTTTCTCTCTATACTTCTCATCGCGGTTATCTCGTCAGCACAGCGCCGCTCAAGCTCAGGCGACATTTCTATTGACCTCCTGGTTACCGGTGGAACTGTCGTAACGATGGATAGCGAGCGCCATCTCTACGAAAACGGTTTCGTCGCTATCCGCGGTGAGAGAATTGTCGAAGTTGGTGATGCGGCTGCGCTGAAAAGCAAAGGCTACAAGGTAAAGCAGACGATCGATGCACGTGGCAAAGCTGTCGTGCCCGGTTTGATCAACACGCATACGCACATTCCGATGACTCTCTTTCGCGGTATTGCTGACGATCTCGATCTGCAGGAATGGCTGACGAAATTCATCTTTCCTGCGGAAGCGAAGAACGTCACGCGCGAATTTGTCATTGCGGGCACGCAACTCGGCCTGGTCGAGATGATAAGGGGGGGCACGACGACCTATGTCGATATGTACTACTTTGAAGACGCGATCGCCGAAGAGACAAAGAAGGCAGGGCTGCGCGCTTTTCTAGGAGAGACGGTGATAGATTTTCCGGTCCCGGACAACAAGACCTGGGCCGCGGCGCTCACTTACACCGAGAATTTCATCAGGAGATGGAAAGGCGACCCTCTGATCACGCCTGCGATTGCGCCACACGCTCCCTACACGGTGAGCACTCAACATCTGAATGAAACGCGCGCGCTGGCAGAAAAGCTGGATGTTCCTCTCATCACGCATCTGGCCGAAGCGCCTACCGAAACAGAGTTCATGGAAAAGACATATCAATCACGCACAGTCGCTTACCTGGAAAAGATCGGCTTTCTCTCACCTCGTCTAATCGGCGCACATGTCGTTCACGTCAATGATGGAGAGATTGCGCTTCTAAAACAGCGCGATGTCGGGGTTGCTCATTGCCCGCAATCCAATATGAAACTCAGTTCCGGCACAGCGCCTATTCCCCAGATGCTCAAAGCCGGCGTGCGTGTGGGGCTGGGCACGGACGGCGCAGCCTCAAATAATGATCTGGATTTGTGGGAAGAGATAGATACTGCTGCAAAACTGCATAAACACATGTCAAAGGATCCGACCGTTGTCTCAGCCTTGCAGGCTTTTGAGATGGCGACACTCGGAGGCGCGCGCGCGATCCATCTGGAGAAAGAGATTGGATCACTCGAATCAGATAAGCGTGCGGATTTGATTGTCGTCGATCTAAGTGCGTCTCACTTGACGCCAATGTATAATCTTTACTCTCATCTTGTCTACGCTACCAAAGCCTCTGATGTAACTGACATGATTGTCAATGGGCGAGTATTGATGCGTAACCGCAGGCTGTTGTCACTCAACGAAGAAGCGATCAAGACCACCGCTCGCAAATATCAACAGCAGGTGAGCAAAAGTTTGAAAGCTGGTCAG
>JAKEHZ010000182.1 GCA_022614735.1 Acidobacteriota bacterium
GCGCACTGAAGGAAGCAATTGATTGCTTCACTGATAATAAAGAACTTATAGCGAAAGGAGTTCGCCAGCGGTATCGTCCCCGCGTGCTGGGTTTCCGGAAGGAGCTCATTATCGAAGTCTAGCACGCGGGGACGCGTGCGCTCCCAGGGCGCTCCCAGTAGTCGCAGAGGAGACTTTAGATGGCAAACGAGAATGGCATCAAAACGAGCAAAACCAAATTTTCAGCAAATGGCAAAGAGGTAAATGTTTTCATCGCGCGTCCCGAAGGCGTCGAGAAAGCTCCAGCCGTAATAGTCATTCACGAATGGTGGGGACTCAACCCGCACATCGAAGATGTCGCCCAGCGATTTGCACGCGAGGGGTTCATTGCTGTTGCGCCTGATCTCTATGACGGTGTGACCGCAAAGGACCCGAAAGAAGCTTCCAGTCTGATGGCGGCGCTGAAGACCGAGAAGGGTCTAGATTATTTACAGACCGTGGTCAAGGAGCTGCGCTCGATGAGTGATGTGACAGGCGTTGGCGTGACCGGGTTTTGTATGGGCGGCACATTCGCTCTGCTTCTTCCCTGTCATGTAAAACTAGATGCTTCGGCTCCGTTCTATGGCGATGTGCCTGTTGACACTACGCTAATCGGCAAGCTCAGCTGTCCGCTCCTATTTATTGGCGGCGAGAAGGATCAATGGATCACTGTTGAGAAGATGAATCGCCTTGAGACCGCGCTAAAACAATACACTAAGGAGGGTGAGGTCCGCATATACAAAGGCGCTGATCACGCTTTCTTCAACAATACACGCACCGATGTTTTCAGTAAATTATATGCCGAAGATGCGTGGAAGCGTGTGATCGGGTTCTTCAACAAGCACCTGCGCCAAGGACAATCTGCCAGCACGTGATGGATTATATATTTGCCGACAAAGCAGCTATCATCACTGGCGCGTCATCAGGTATCGGGCGAGCAACAGCCCTGGCTTTAGCTGAGCGTGGAGCGCGTCTGTGCCTGCTCGCGCGATCGGAGCATCAGCTGGTCGAGGTGAGAAAGGAAGCACACCTGCGCGGCGCCAGCGAAGTCCTCCGTTATCTTTGTGATGTGCGCGAAGAGATGGAAGTGGAGAACGCTGTGAGAGCGGCGATCGAACGCTTCAGTCGCATTGACGTCCTGGTCAACAGCGCAGGTTTGAGTCTCAACGGGGAGGTTGAGGGTTACAAACTCGACGACTGGCGTACTGTGATTGATACGAATCTGACCGGAACGTTTCTGACCTGCCGTGCGGTATTGCCTGTTATGAAACGGCAGGGAGGCGGGCAGATTATCAACATTTCATCGGGCGCCGGCCACAACGGCATTAAGCAGATGGCAGCATACTGCGCATCTAAGTTTGGCGTCATCGGTTTCACTGAATCGCTCGCGTTGGAAGTCCGCAATCACAATATCCGCGTTTCGGTTTTATTGCCCGGGTCTGTGGCGACCGATTTTTCGCGCGTTTCGAGACGCGAGGCGGAGCAGGCTGAGAGAGAAGACATCGGTTATTCGATGACTGCGGACGAAGTCGCATCGGTGATCGTCGCGATGCTGGCGCAGCCTGACCAGGCCTGGATGAGCGAGGTCGTCTTGCGCCCGCTCAATCTGGAATTGCGAAGAACATTGAGAGGTTGACGATGTCAGCGGAAGGCATTTTTTGCAGCGGTTGCGGCATCACGCTGAGACCTTTTATGAAGGCTTGCCCGCGTTGCGGCACCGTGCGCGAAGACGCGACGCCAATTGAAACTCCTCAGTCCTCATCGGAAATTTCGTCAGAGCCGGATCGCGCGTCTAGCGCCTCAGCGGTGACGCAACCCCAGACCGAAGTCGTTCCGCTCAACGCGATTCGCCTGCAACACTTATCCCGGGAAAAATCCGGGTTTGCACCGCAGCTCGACACGGTTATCCTGCCGCCGGGTGAGACGTCACGCCGTTTTCCAATCTTCACTTCAGCCCAGTGGACCCTCGTTGCAATCGGCATCGGTCTGCTGGTTCTGATGCTGGTTATCGCTTACCTGCTCTGGCGCCAGCAGAAGCGCGAGACGTTTCCGGTGGGAGACAATTCAGCTGTGACAGCTCTTCCATCTCCTTCAGTAGCTGTCAGCCCTGATCCCGGCTCCACGCCCTTGCCGCTCGCGGTGATCGACGATCAAAAAATCAATGAAGGTGTCAAGTCTGCGCTGATGGCTTACAACCCACTTGGATTCGCGCGATACAAGTTTGAAGTCAAGGACGGTATTGTTACCCTAAATGGAGAGGCCGAGCATCAGCCGGAAAAGGACGGAGCTGATAACGTCATCAGATTGATTGCGGGAGTGAAATCGGTCGTCAACAATTTGAAAGTCAAGCCTGAAGAACCTTTCCTTCCTCTCAAAGTCAACGCGGCTGAGGCGAAGCTGCTTGACGAAGCTCTCAAAAGACAGATTCAAGCCGACGAGCGGGCAAAGTCAGACCCGCAGAAACAGCCGCAACCCGATTCCCAGCGTGAGGCTGAACGACAGCGCCGTGAGGCGGCAGCGGCCAGGCAACGCGAAGAAGAGATCGCTCTCCGAAAAGCCGCAGAAGAGAAATTACGGCGTGAAGGCGAAGAGTTCGAGAAACGACAGGAAGAGTTCCGGCGCATCGAAGCTGACCGCCGGGCGCGCGCCGAACAGGCGAAGATTGAGGCCGGTGTTCTACGCTCAGGCACAGTGGCTTGGAGCGGATTTGTTGAAGGCGTCGATGAAATTATTTTTACAGGCTCGAGTTCTTCCGTCAGACATGTCAGCGGCAATCCGCCGCGAGAGGTTCGCGCCTCATTCAGTGCGCCTATCCCTCGCTCACCCGTTACGGTCAATCTGATCTCGACAAATGGTCGTGGCACTATTCAGATTGCGCAGCAACCCTCATCGGTCAATGGATACACGACCATCGTGCGCATTGACGATAGCGGCAAAGGGGGCGACAAGCGGTACGAGTTTACGCTGCGCTGGACTGTGCAGTGATAATATGAAATCAAAATCTCCATCATCTCATCTCAGTGAAGAACTAACTGAGAAAAAATTACAAACTAAATACATCGTCCAGAATCTCGAAGCGACCTATGGCACTCCACGCAACACGAACTCATATGATCCGATCGACGAACTGATCTTAACCATCCTCTCGCAATCAACGAGTGATATAAACAGCCACCGCGCTTTTGACTCTTTGAAGAAACGTTTTGTCGATTGGGAATCAGTCAGACGCGCACGTCCAGACAGCATTGCGGCGGTGATCAAATCCGGCGGATTGGCAAACACTAAGTCTGTCGTAATTAAAAATGTGCTCACTCAGATCAAAGCTCTTCGCGGTAAACTGGATCTGTCATTTTTACGTACTGCTCCCATCGTTGAGGCGAGGGAATTTTTGACATCGCTTAAAGGCATTGGGCCGAAAACCGCAGCATGTGTACTGTTATTTTCCTGTAAGCGCCCAGTCTTCCCTATGGATACTCACATCTTCCGTATTACAAGACGACTCGGCCTGGTTCCTGAAAAATGCGGTGATATTCAAGCACATGAAATTATGGAGCGATTGGTCCCGCCAAAAAAACATTACTCGTTTCACATCAATCTGATACGACACGGGAGGAGCATCTGCCGCCCGCGCAATCCGCAATGTCAAAAGTGTCCATTGATAGAACATTGTGAATTTGGCCAATCATTGCTTTAATTTTGGACAACCGCCCTCCTCTCAAGGTCTGTTTTGAGTCTCGAAGGAGGATAAATGTTGCTGATAATAACTAACTTAGAGGGTATGGATAGAAATAAGTCATGCCTTAGTTTCAATTGTACCATTTCATATCATCTTGTGATGTGCGAATTACCGGTAATTGGTCTGCGCCGGAATTCGTTCAATACATTTATTACTTTTCAGACAATAGTTTAGGGGGACATCCGGAAAAATTTAGATCTTCTCCCGGCAATGGTACAGTCATTGCACTCTCTATCGAGCGACAAGCAATGCTTCAGCAGTTTAGGTAACTCATATACGGAAGATGTTGGGGGACATCTAAACCAGCTTCCACTGCGGAGTGGTTGTTGTTCCGTAGAAGAGATAGGATGGCTGCTCGACTCCGCATAGTTCTTGGGGGAGGCTATACGGATTTGAGCAGCCATTCTTATTTCCACATCCTAAATTTTCTCTGTTTTCCTCTCTAACTTTTTCGGCCAAACACGTGACTGACACCTCTAAATGATCGTCAATCAGGCAGAATGTCAGATATTCAACCAATCTGATCATTACTCTCGCTTAAAGCTGCTACCTGGAGTCCGAGTCAGTGGAGGGAAATATGCTCAAAAGATCAACAATAAAGTATTGCTCGATGATGCTGGCATTTATCTTGGTTTCTGGTTCGCCGCTGAGTCTTGCTCAAGAGCTGATGAATCAGAAGGGCAATGCAAAAAATGCGACTGATCAAAAGTCCAATGCCAAGAATTTAACGGAAGAGCAGAAGGTCTATCATTTGCTCGACCGCATCACGTTTGGTTCTCGCCCCGGCGATATCGAGCGGGTAATGAAGATGGGATGGAAAAAATTCCTCGAAGACCAACTCCATCCCGAGCGCAACTTGGATACGCTTGTCGAAGAGAAACTGAAAAACATTGAAAGCCTGCGGTTGAGCAATGGTCAATTGGCTCAGAACTATCAACGTCCCAAGGTCATCATCGAGACGCTTAAAAAGCGTGGGGTGGAGCTGAATGCGCCCGCAACCAATAATCAACAGGGCGCCGCGCCGCAACCCAACGACGAGAAGATCAAGAAACGCCGAGAGGCAATGATGGTCATGATCAAGATGGACCTCAAGCCACAACAACAACTCGCGCAGGAGTTGCAGCAGGCGAAGATTATACGCGCGGTCTACAGCGAGAAGCAGCTTCAGGAAGTGATGACCGATTTCTGGTTCAACCACTTCAACGTCTACATTCAAAAAGGGCCCGTCCGTTTCCTCGCCACTTCATACGAGCGCGACGTGATTCGCCCGCGCGTCTTCGGCAAGTTTGAGGACCTGCTGCGAGCTACGGCTGAAAGTCCGGCGATGCTCTTCTATCTGGACAACTGGATGAGCGTTTCGCCGAATGCGAAGATGCCTACTCAGAATTTGGATAACAGGGATGAATTACGACAGATGAGGCGAGAGCGGCAGTTGGGCAACCCTGGCAGAGTCAGGGTTTTAAAACTTGACCCACTCAATGGCGGGCAGAATCCCAATGGCCGAACGCAGGGCCAGGCCCAGCAGCAGATACTCAATAATAAGGGCCAGATTCCTAAACGCACTACGCGCGGTCTGAACGAAAATTATGCGCGCGAGATCATGGAACTGCATACACTGGGCGTAGACGGCGGTTACACGCAGAAGGATGTCCAGGAGGTCGCGCGATGCTTCACTGGCTGGACGATCCAAAATCCGCGTGGGGGCGGGGATTTTATCTTCAATCCGTACATGCATGACGACGGCGATAAGATAGTGCTCGGGCAGAAGATCCCGGCCGGAGGCGGCAAGCAGGACGGCGATACGGTGATCAGGATTCTCGCTCATCATCCTTCGACCGCAAAGTTCATCTCGACCAAGCTTGCGCGCAAGTTCGTATCGGACAATCCGCCTCAGTCGCTCGTTGACCGGATGGCGCAGACCTTTTTGAAGACCGATGGTGACATGAGCGAAGTGTTGCGCGCGCTGTTCAATTCACCGGAGTTCTGGGCGCCGGAGAACTATCGCGCGAAGATCAAGACCCCATTCGAGATGACAACCAGCGCGGCGCGCGCAATCGGAGCAGAAACAAATGGAAACCCGGCTTTCCATCGCTGGATAGCGCAGATGGGCGAGGGGCTTTTCATGGCACAGCCTCCCACAGGGTATCCGGACAGTTCAGAGCATTGGGTTAATACGGGCGCTCTGCTCGAACGAATGAACTTCGCCCTTGCCTTGAGCTCCAATCGTATCCAAGGCACACGTGTCAATCTCGAATCACTTGCTCCGAGTGTAACCACAGAACAGTCCGCACAAATCGTTGACCGTTATGTTAAGCTGTTATTGCGAGGCGAAATGTCTCCGCAGTCGCGCGCGACGATCGACAAGGCGCTGAACGAACAGGAGAACGCCAGCGCTGGTTCCAACCCGACGAATACTGATGTGGCAGGGGTAGCCAAGATCGACAAGCTCGCCAAGATAGTTGGACTGATCCTGGGTTCCCCGGAGTTCCAAAGGCAGTGACGGATTTTGTGGTTGTGCATTCTTGAGCCGCTAAGCAGCTCAAGAATGCACAACCACAAAATCCGGAGGAGGGAAAATATATGACTACAAATCGAAGATATTTCATTAAAAACGGTGTAATCGCGCTCGCGAGCGTGGGGGCAGTGACACTTTCGCCATCATTTCTGACTCACGCACTGGCGCAGATCAATAATAACGGGCGCAGGAAGATTCTGGTCGCGATATTTCAGCGTGGTGCGATGGACGGGTTGAATGCCGTTGTGCCTTATGCAGAGCAGGAGTACTACAATCTGCGACCCAGCCTGGCGATACCTCGCCCGGGGGATGTGCAGGGCGCGGCGATCGACCTGGACGGTTTCTTCGGGTTACATCCAGCGCTTTCGACTTTTAAACCGATCTATGATTCAGGGCATCTCGCGATCATCCACGCGGCCGGTTCCCCTGACAGCACGCGCTCGCATTTTGACGCTCAGGACTACATGGAATCGGGCACGCCGGGTGTGAAGAGCACCTACGACGGTTGGCTTAATCGCTATTTGCAGTCTAAGGCCGATCCAAAGGCGACTCCATTCCGCGCCATCGCTATGGGCGCCAATCTTCCGCGGACGATGCAGGGCAAAGCTCCCAGCATTGCAATGAACAATATCAGAGACTTCGGGATTCGCGCTGGCGGCGGTGAGATGTCGCAAGCGGTGCAGGGCGGCTTTGAAGCGATGTATTCGCAGACTGCTAATGATGCGTTAAGAAACACAGGACGAGAGACGTTCGATGCCATCAAGGCGATCAAGAATATCA
>JAKEHZ010000024.1 GCA_022614735.1 Acidobacteriota bacterium
ATTATTGATTTCATGAGAACTTTTTTCTTTATTTTTGCCTTTTGCCTTTTGCCTTTTGATTTCTTCCAATTATGATCCACTCGCCTCTTACTCGCGCGCTGCTCTATCTGCCTGCAAAAATTTATGAACTAGCCGTGCGGGCGCGCATTGCTCTTTATCAGAGGGGAGCATTCAAGACCTATCGTCTCAATACCCCGGTGATCGGCGTTGGAAATCTGACTGTCGGAGGCACTGGCAAGACTCCATTTGTAGCATTTCTCGCAAATTTTCTAACCAGGGAAGGGCACAATGTCGCTATTTTAAGTCGCGGTTATAAGCGCAAGAGCAGCGGTCGCATTGAAGTCTCAAACGGTAAAGAGATCTTACGCGGTTCGCCTGAAGCGGGTGATGAGCCTTATCTGCTGGCCATCTCATGTCCGGGTGCGCGCGTGGTAGTTGATGCGAATCGCTATGCTGCAGGCAGATGGCTGGAGGAGCGCGCCCCGGTGACTGTTTTTATCCTCGATGACGCTTATCAGCATCTTCGGCTGGCTCGCGATCTGAATCTGATTTTGATCGATGCGACGGAAGAGGTCCACGAGGCTGCAATGGTTCCGCTTGGAAGGTTGCGCGAACCATTGAGTGAGTTGCACCGTGCGGACGCAATGATCGTCACCCGCTCCAACCAACAATTCGATAGGTCCGCTCTGGAACTCGCGATATCGCATAACTCCCGCAAAGGCACACCGATCTTTTACGCCCATCACGTTATGACAAATCTGCGGCGACTCGAAAATGAAGAGACAATTCAAGCCACGGCTTTCGCGCAAAAGCCAATCGCCGCCGTTTCGGGCATTGCCCGGCCTGCGGGATTCATTCGAGACCTGTCGAACCTTGGAATGCGAGTTGTGCTGCGCCGCGATTTCCCGGACCATCATCGCTACGAGAGCCGGACATTTCTCGAGATCGTGAAGCTCGCCCGGGAAGCCGGGGCTGAAGCGATCATTACAACCGAAAAAGATGCGGCAAATTTGCCGGATGATTTACCGGCTCGATCCGCGATCCCAATTTATGCCGCGCAAATCGAGTTTCGCTGTGAAAACGAAGAAGCCCTGAAAAATTTGGTTTTGAGTAAAATTTTGATGAACCGCTCTTGAAACGATGTGTTATCATGAGAGCACGTGAGAGAGATCAAGGTCCCGGAGGCTGTTTGTGCAGAAATACATAGACGATTTTCTTCAGCATCTGAAGTATGAACGAAATGCTTCAGAGCATACCCTGCGCAACTACGAGAGCGACCTGATGCAGTTCTACGATCACATTGCTCCGCCCAAAAGTAATGGAGATCGGCGAAAGGTGGAGATACGCGCGATTGATAATCTGACGATCCGCGACTACATGGCCTCGCTCTATGAGAAGAAAAAGAAGAAGAGCTCGATTCATCGCAAAATCGCCGCCTTGCGCACGTTCTTTCGGTTCCTCTGCCGGGAAGGCATTCTCGAGGTCAATCCAGCCAAACTTGTCGCAAGCCCGCGCGTCGAACTGACGCTGCCCAATCACCTGACTATCGAGCAGATGGTCCGCTTTATTGAAACGCCAGAGACGGAGACCGTCCTGGGCAAACGTGATCGAGCAATACTTGAATTGCTCTATGCCAGCGGTCTGCGGGTTTCCGAACTGGTCAATCTCAATCTCCATGACATAGACTTCAACAATCAAAACGTACGCGTCAAAGGCAAGGGGCGAAAGGAACGGATGGTGCCATTTGGCGATCACGCCAAGAGAGCATTGCAGGATTATCTGGGAGTGCGCGGAGAGTTGCTGGTCGAAGCCGACACAGAAAAGGTCGATCCGCTCGCGGTCTTTATGAACTATCAGGGAACCAGGATCACGACGCGCTCAGTGGGAAGGATGATCGACAAGTATGTCAAACAGTGCGCCGATCTTCATCACATCAGTCCTCACTCGCTCCGCCATTCGTTCGCCACACATTTGCTCGATGCGGGGGCCGATCTGCGAACGATTCAGGAACTGCTAGGTCACGCGCGGCTTTCGACGACACAGCAATACACGCATGTCTCACTTGATAAGTTAATGGAAGTATATGACAGGGCGCATCCGAAGGCTTGAACAGGCATTGCTCGAAGAAAGGGTTCTATGTCGATAAACAAAGACACAAGCGGCGTTTGGCCGCGCCGTTCTTTTCTCAAGAATGTCTCCCTTGGCGTTACCGCGAGTATTCTGCCATCGGGGGGCCCGGCGGAGCTGAACTGGACGAGGCCTCCTGCGCAACCCGAGACCTCCCTCAAGATTGTCAAGGTTGAACCTTATTTATTGACGGGTGTCCGAGCCTATGGCCCATGGCTTTTTGCTCGAGTGGAGACGGCAGAGGGCATTGTGGGTTGGGGCGAGGGGACGAATTTCCCGGGTGTCCAGCCCATAGCGACGGCCATCCGAAATCTGCGAAACGTGGTTGAGGGTGAGAGTGCATGGGATATTGAGAAGCTCTGGAATCGGATGTACCGGTTCCTTTACTACAACGGCATGGGCGGGGTTGTGCTGGCAGCCATCAGTGCGATTGACACGGCGTTATACGATATTGTTGGTAAGAAGTTGGGGGTTCCGGTCTACAAGCTTCTCGGAGGTCAGGTTCATGAAAAACTCAGGATCTATGCTAACGGATGGATAGAAGGAATTCCCAGGACACCCGAGGCTCTGGCGCAGCGCACGAAGGAACTGGTGGCCAAAGGTTACACAGGCTGCAAGTTCGATCCGTTTACCACTTCACCTTTCAACCGCGAGGTCACTCAACAGGATCTGAGGAGCGCGGTGTCCCAGGTCAAAGCCGTTCGCGAGGCTGGAGGGCCAGACTATGACATTGCCATCGATGTTCATGGACGCTGGAATACCAAGTCCACGATAGAGATCATTCGCGCGCTCGAACCATACCGCTTATTCTTTTATGAGGAAGCGGTTCCACCGGAGAACATCGCGGCTATGGTGGAAGTTCAGCGATCCGTGAATGTCCCATTGGCCACGGGAGAGCGCATATTTGGACGACACGGGTTCCGCGAATTGCTCGAGCGGCAGGCCGTACGCATCATCCAGCCAGATATCGCCCGCACTGGCGGCATAACGGAGTTTAAGAAGATCAGCGCCATGGCGGACACCTATTACGTCCCGGTAGCGCCCCACAACCCGAATGGACCAATCTGCACAATCGCCTCGATTCATGCTTGTCTTTCCATCCCGAATTTTCTCATTCTGGAGTTCTTCGAGCCTGACGAACCGGTCTTCCGCGATATCGTCGTGGGTGGCCTAAGGGGAGATAAGGGGTCAGTCTATCCCATAACCGCGCCGGGGCTGGGAATCAATATCACCGAAGATTTTCTGCGCAAGCACCGTTTCGATGAAAGCAAGACCAACGAGATGGAGATCCGGACGTTTAATACGGTGAAATAGAGCAACTGCTCAGCTCGCGATACCCCTGACGAATTACAGGCGCCACTGGCGCCTGTAATTCGCCAGGGGTATCGCGAGCTATCGCTCTCTGTACCGAAGATTTGCCAATAATGCCGCACCAATTACCCCTGCCTCAGCGCCCAGCTCGGCCGCGACAAACTGGCAATCCTTCAATGCCTCTTCAGATGCCCGTTGTTGCGCTTCGGCTGCGATTGCCTGAACCAGGAACTGGCGACCGGCAGGAGCGCCTCCGACTGCGATCATGGCCAGGTTGAGGAGACTGATCACATCCGCAATCGCCATGGTGATAAAGATACCAGTGCGCTGCAACATCATCTTTGCCAGGTCGTCACCACCGTGCGCTGCCGTGATAATGTCGTCATAGGTGAATCCACCCATCGCACCAAGCCGTGAGAGAGATGAAGTCTTATCGCGCTGCAAACGGTCGCGTGTGCGACGCACAATATTCCCAGCGGAAACCATCGTTTCCAGTTGAATCGAATCTCCGATGCGTTCAGGGTCAATTCTCATCTGGCCGATGGCGCCTGAGAGTCCGGATTTACCTCTTTGCAGCTTCCCACCCAGCACGAGGCCCGCGCTCACATTCGCGCCGATATGCAGATAGAGCCAGTCGTCTATACCGCGTGCAGTGCCGAGACTCATCTCAGCAAAGGCCGCAGCGTTTGCATTATTGTCGAAATGTACCGGCACACCGAATGCCCGTGAAAATTCCTCATGCAGATCGATCTCGGCCAGGCTCGGGAGGTGGGGCAAAGAGAGAACGCGCTGTGTCTTCTGATTGACAGGACCGGGAAAAGCTACGCCAATAGCCGCTATGGGAGAAGTTGGCGTATGCTCATCGACCATCTGCCTGACAACTGCCAGAATCTGTTCGACGAGCGCACTTGAGCTTTGAATCGCCTGCTCAGAGTACGGTTCGCGGCGGAGGGCTATCAGGTTACCGCTCTGCTCAACATTTCCAATGCGGATGTGGTTACCGCCCAAGTCCACGCCAAGCAGGCCCGATTCCGGAGTTGCATCGCGGGAAGGCTTAGGAGGGGGATACTTCTCTACCATAGCTATTCACCTGCGCGGGGACTATAGCAATGCAACCGGAGGCTGTCAATTTCTGTTCTCGTTTGCAAATAAATGCATTTTCATCATTAATAAAAGCATTAAAGTCTCCTTGCGATGTCAAAGGTCATCAAGTATCTTACGTGCCGCTCGCAATATCTGCTGCTCCATTAATGTTGGTCAAATTCAACTCAAGAGAAGCGAGCGTAATCGGTGTGGTGCCTTCTTGATGATACCTTCAATGAAGCTTTTAATAATGTGGGTGGATCCGAAAGTGCGTTTTGCTTTGGCGCGTTCGCAATAATTAGCTCTTGATCGATGGTAATCGAAGATCTGATCAGAGAATATGGGCTGTGGGCAGTCTTCTTCGGCGTAATGATCGAGGGCGACCTGACTCTGCTTTTTGCCGGAGTGCTCGCTCACTATGGACTATTCAGTTTCAGTGAGGCGCTGCTCACCGGGACACTGGGTGGATTCGTTGGCGATGTGATTAGCTACCTCATAGGTTACCGAGGCAAA
>JAKEHZ010000183.1 GCA_022614735.1 Acidobacteriota bacterium
CGTGCGATCTCCTTTCTGATCATATCCACAGAAAGTCTAATCGCACGATGGCTTTATCAGCTATGACCACAATTCAGACTCATTTTTTGTCCTGTAGAGAGCTGATAGAGAAAGATGATGATGAGGAATCTTGTTACAAAAGGACTCTGAAAATATAGAAATCCTGACCTTGTCCCTCTATTATGCGAGCTTGTATGTATCGTCGTAATGGAATGTTGGCAAAGGCTGACAGGAAGCTATATCGCATGGGCAAGCACAGGACAAGCACGTATTTGCCAAGGAATCATTTTGGAGAACGCTAGTGGCAGCAATAACTCAGAGATGTTCGGTTAAAATCCTAGTTGCAACTATCCTCTTGTTTGCCATGCCCGGCCTCGCATAGGATAGTATCTCGGCGAAAGTTGACGACTACGTAAAAGCCGAAATGCAGAAGCAGAGTATCCCGGGCCTGTCACTCGCGGTCATTAAAGATGGGCAGATCATTTATGCCAAAGGTTACGGCCTTTTGCTTACGGCAAATCAAACTGTATCTTGCCAAGATCAAACGCTCATTCAAGCCACTAACTCAACCTTAGTATTGTTCAATAGCTGCCGCAATTCAGTGTAAAAATTTAGTGAGGTATATCTGAGGTTAGTTTAATATTGAGTGGCTTTACCCGATAACTCAGCTATTACGACTTCCTGTTAACAAACTAAGCGCTTTTGCAACGCGAATCGTCTCGACGAGAAAAAAGTTGGTGAGCGCCTTAGGCCAAGCTTGCTCAAATTCTCTTGGGGTTGAATCCGGGTGAGTCTTGTAGAAATTTCTCCGCGCGATCTCTTTCCAGTATGCAATGATCTCTCTTACCAAACCATTGAGTTCTGAAATGTCGCCGGGCTGATTTATTTTCGGATCTTTACTCATCGCCGGGCCCTCCTTAAAGGCGCGGCGATGCCATCCACTTCTTATCTATTCGGTGGGATTCACGGCTTGATCTTGCTCATCGTCAGGAAAGAGATTGCCGGGTTGCGGATCCCTGCCATTTTCAATCATCAGTCGATAGCCAAACTCTTTTTTGAGGATCCCAACGACGGTGCGGTAATCTATGCCGAGGACTTTGGCGACATGAAATTCTTTCCCCAGTTTATTGAAGGCCTCGACTGCATATGTTTTCTTGATCTCCTGCAACGACGGCCAATCTTCAAACGACGAGGCGTTCATTAAACCCAGAAGAAAGAGGCGGGTTTGTGTTTTGATTCGATGTTCGCAAGGTCGAAGATATTGAAGAACATCTTCGGGATAGATGCGCCTGCCGCAGAAAGTCGTCAGTTTATTGATTACGCTCTCCAATTCGCGCACATTTCCGGGCCAGTTATGGCGGCAAAGCAGATCCATCGCTTCCGGTGTATGATTGTTCTTTTACCTGAGCGCCGGCAGAAATATGCGGCGAGCAGTGGAATGTCTTCCACTCTTTCCCGCAGCGGCGGAACTCGCACCACCTGATTAAGGCGATAAAAGAGGTCTTCACGAAAGCTGCCCTCTTTGATTGCTTTCTCAATATTGCGATTGGAAGCGGCAATCGCGCGAGCAGTGACTTTGATATCGTGATTTGAGCCGACTCGGCGAATCGTGCCCTCCTGCAATACCCGCAAGAGCTTTGATTGAATCGATGGCGAGGCTTCGGTGATCTCATCGAGGAAGATCGTGCCCTGCGCAGCCTCTTCCCAAAGGCCCTTTTTCATCGCGTATGCGCCGGTGAAGGCTCCTTTTTCGTGCCCGAACAATTCGGACTCAATCAGGTTCTCAATCATTGCCGCACAGTTGATTGCGCGAAACGGCCCAGTCCGCCCGCTCATTTCGTGGATTTGTCGGGCGACGACCTCTTTGCCAGTACCGGTTTCACCAATGATAAACACGGCGTGGTTCTGATCGTGAGCGACTCTGAAGATTTCCCGCGACAATTGCAGCATTGGGCGTGATCCTCCGATCATCACACGCGGTTCAGAGACGTTCTCGTTGGAGAGAATGCTATCCGCATCGTTTTGTATGAGGTCGTCTATTTCGTTTCGAGTTTGGCGGCGAGCGCGATCGGCGAATTCCAATACTTCAGACGGCATCATTGGCCAGGAGCAGTAATCTGTTGCTCCGTGTTTGAAACAGAACATCGCTTCGCTGGCTGAAGGAGTATGGGTCAGGACGACAACTTGCGTGCGTTCTTCTTTAATCTCTGATTGAAGTCTTCCTAGGGCATTTTGTGAAAGATCGCAGCCAGCCTTTTCAACGACAATCACGAAAGACCAAACACGTTCGTTGGCCAAGCGTTCGAAGTCACTTAACCTTTCGCAAGTATCCACCTCCCATCGGCCATTCGACAGAATCAACTCCAATATCATTGATACTTTCTGATCCGGCGAGATAATTAGAGCTCTGGCCAATGGAGATTCACTGTTGTAAGAATTATCGTCGCGCATAGACGCCGCGATCCTTTTACGAGACAGAAAAATCTGTCCTAACAATCAAGGCACTCGTAAACTTCAGTTCCACGTCGGGAGAATCTTTAATAACGTTGTGACCCGATTCCACAAGGGCTGTGTGAATCTGTCTGCTACTACCGGCGTCTTTCAGGACAAGCAATAGTTAAAGCCGGCATGAAATAGACGATAGTTTTAGTCAGCAATTCCACGCTGATTCGACTTTTCTTGTTTTCAGAGGAAAAATAATCTTTGCGAAAGAAATATTTGCGGTCAGGTGGAATTAGTGAGCGAAACTCCCGTCTATAGACATTGCAAATTGGATCAGAAATAAATCGTCAATAAGCGGCCTCCCCCAAGAGTTCGTAATCACAACTGTGCGGCGCTTTCGCTGCGCAGCCTAACCACACCAAATTGACAATTGATTCGATGCAGATCGTCTACTACTCACAAGACTGTTCTCGAGGATGTGAGCGATGAAAGAATTCGTCTATCCAATATTGCGGGTAACTTTATTCATTTTAATTGCGACATTGGCGCTGTCACCGCTGATGCAGTGTCAATTCGTCTCTGCACAGAGTGACGTGATTACGCCAAATGGAAACCTGGAAGTTCAAGGCATTCCCAAAGTCCCCGCCTCTTTAGCGCTGAAGGTCAAACGCTACACGAGCGCGTACGGATTACCCCTCGCCGGCTGGGATCCGGTGAAGCGCGAGGTCTGGCTCAAAGGGATTTCGAGTGTGGCGTGGGTCTCGCGAGTTGAAGCTCCCAGCAGCAGTCCTAAAGCCGGGATGTATATTAAGGCAAGCGGCGTTTACGACCTCTACTTTCAACCCCAAATGAAATATCTCGTGTATAACCGGGATGAGGGCGGAAACGAGGCGTTTCAGATGTATCTCTACGACATGGAGAAGCGCTCGAGCACTCTGTTTACTGATGGGAAGTCTAGAAGTACCGAGCCGGTCTGGTCGCATTCTGGTGAAAGGATCGTTTTTAGCTCTTCGCCTCCTGGCGGTAACGGTGTCAGTCTGCATATTGTCAATCCGCACGACCCGAAGAGCAATCGCCTGCTTGTGCAATCGACGGGTAACTACTTGAAGGCTTACGACTGGGCACCTAATGACGACCAGGTTGTTTACTGTGAATTCATCTCGAATACAGTCAGCAGGCTCTGGGTGATTGATGTTAAAACCGGTGAGAACCAGTCTTTATCTCCTGAAGGAGACAAGGGCGGGGAATATTATGACAACCCGCAATTCAGTCAGAGCGGAAAAGGCGTTTACGTAGTCACTGATAAAGACTCGGACTTCCGTCGGCTGGCTTATCTGGATTTGGCGACCAAGCGCTTCAGGTTCTTGACTGCTGATATCAACTGGGATGTGGATGAATTTCAACTCGCCCCTGATGGTAAGACTCTGGCGTTCGTCACTAACGAAGATGGTATCTCTCGGCTTTATTTAATCGACGCTGAATCCGGGCGGAGAAAACAGGTAGAATCGCTGCCAACCGGCATCATTTCCGGTCTCAAATGGCATAACAACTCTGCTGATCTAGCCTTCAATTACAAATCGCCCAGAACTCCGAATGATGTTTATTCACACAATGTTAACACCGGAAAAATTGAGCGATGGGCGAAAAGTATGACGGGCGGGGTCGAGACAGAAAAATTTCCCATGCCTGAGCTCGTCAAGTGGAAAAGCTTTGACGGAAGTATGATCTCTGGCTTCTTATACCGTCCGCCCTCAACGTTCACCGGAAAGCGCCCAGTCATCGTCGATATTCACGGGGGACCCGTTGACCAATACCGCCCAGGCTATGGTTATGACAGCAACTTCTTCATCAGCGAACTGGGCATTGCCAGAATCTATCCCAATATGCGTGGCTCCTCCGGCTACGGCAAGACATTTCTCAATCTTGATGATGGAATGAAACGCAAAGACGTTGTTAAAGACCTCGGCACGCTGCTGGATTGGATCAACACTCAACCCGACCTCGATGCTGAGCGGGTTCTGGTGTACGGGGAGAGCTATGGCGGCTATTTGGCGCTTTCAGTTGGGGTGAACTACAGCGACCGTATTCGAGGAATCATCTCTGATTCCGGGCCATCGAATCTGGCTACATTTATTGAGCGCACTGAAGGGTGGCGACGCGATGTGCAACGCCCGGAGTTCGGAGACGAACGAGACCCGAAGATCAGAGCATTTATGGAGCAAACCGCGCCGCTCAACAATGCTCAGAAAATCAGAAAGCCTCTATTGATAATCCAAGGTAAGAACGATCCGCGAATTCCTGTCAGTGAGGCTGAAGCGATTTACCAGGCAGTAAAAAAGAATGGGATACCAGTGTGGTATCTCTTGGCCAAAGACGAGGGACATACCTTCGTCAAACAAAGCAATCGAGACTTCCGACTCTACTCAATCATCCTTTTCGTTCAAGAGCATCTACTCAGATAGATGTGAACACTAACCACCTGCTGTAACTACAGCAGTCTAAGTAGGAGTATTCGCATGAAGAAGTATAAGCTTTTTCCATCGTGCCTTTTCCTGGCGCTGGCTCTGCTCTTTGTCAACATCCAACCGATGAAAGTCTACGCCGACGATCCCGGTGACGGGCCACAAGGGACGTCGCAAAAGAAAGATACGCCACCGGTCCCTCCTGATGTTGTCACCGTCATTCTGTTAATTCTTCGGATGTTGTAGCTTTATTTCAGCTGCACGCCCCGTACCTCTTATGTCATGGCGAGCGACAAACATAATCATATACCTACGAGCCGGGAGAGATGCCCCACTCTCCCGTCACACCATTCGTTTTGCTCTATTGCACGCTTTTTTCGTTTTTAGCCTCCCTATATTCTCTTTGTCGCAAGCCCAGTCACCAGCACGGATCGAAACCGAAGATGCGCTGATCGTTGCTCTTCTGAACTATGCTAAGGAAGGACAAGCACCCAATAAACTGCTTGACGAGCATCGTGCTCTTATTACGCCCATTCTCTGGGACAAACTATGTAAACGAGCATTATCTGCTTACTATCTCAAAGGCCCGGATCAAACGCTCTGGCTGTATGGAATCGCTTTGAATATCGCCGAAAGGTTGAAGGATTATAAGCTCGTTGCAACCACGCATTACAATATTGGCAGAACGTTCTCAAGCCTCAGCAGAGTCGATGCAGCAATACAATCCTACCTTGCGAGCAAGAATGCCTTTGAAAGCGCAGAGGTACGTAGAGACTTGATCTATATCTTCAGCGATCTCGCCGCACTCTACCTCTACGCGACAGACTACAAACAAGCGAGGATTTATGCCGAGCAAAGCATTGAGTTGGCTGAAAGGCTGATAGGCAGCGACGATCCACCAGGTGCATGGCCTGATGAATTTGGAGTCGCCGGAGCGTTGTCAGTTCTAGGCGTGCTCAGTCGACAGGACGGCGTCTATACTCAAGCCATAGGCCAAATACAGAAATCGCTCTCGCTGTATCAGAAGCTGGATCGAGGGACTTTGCAGTTTGGGTTTTATCTCGCCGACAACATCACTGAGATTGGCAGAGTTTACGGTGCGATGGGCGATCACATTCAAGCGCTTCGTTATCTGAATCAGGCTCTAAACATTGCGAGAAAACTTCCTCAACGCAAATTGGCAGCGAACGTGCTCAACAGCATTGGAGTTCTGTATTTGGAGCAGGAAGATTATGAAAAAGCGGACGAGTATTTTCATCAGAGTTTGCATATTTATCATGCTCTCAAGAACCAAGCAGAACAGGCAAGAATCCAACTGAATATTGGAGTAACTGATCAAAGGCGAGGCAACTTCGATCAGGCGTTGAATAGTTTCCGCAAAAGCCTGGATCAGGCAACGGGAGTCTCAGAGAATGACGTAATGATTGCAGCTGGTGAAGGTTTGGGAGTCGTTTATCGGAAGATGAAAGACTATCGGGCGGCACTACAGGTCTTGGATCGTAGCCTGGAGCTAGCGAAAGAGGTCAAAGACCAAACCCGAATTGCAGAAGTTCTCTGGCGAAAAGCCGAAGTGCATCAAGAGATGGAAAACTTTGCCGAGGCTGCGAAACTCTCGGAAGGCGCACATCAGATTGCGCGCCAACTACAATTGCCGAAGCTTTCCTATCTGACCGCAGCGACTTTGGGAAAAGCTTATCTCAGTCAGAAGAAAACTGACCTGGCGTTTCAAACCCTCTCACTGGCAATCAAGCAAGTCGAGACGATGCGCGGCCAGGTCGCAGGCCAGGAACAAGAGCGCCAATTATTCTTTGAGAACAAAGTTTCCGCATTTCACTCGATGATCGAGTTGCTGGTTTCGCAGAACCGGACCTTTGAATCGCTCGTTTACGCGGAAAAGGCAAAAAGCCGGGTCCTGCTCGATGTTGTAAGTCAAGGAAGAGAGCGGTTCAGAAAGGCATTGACTCCGAAAGAGAATGAAGAAGATGAGCGCCTGAATCAAAGGATAGTAAAGCTCAATCGCGAAATCAGAGACGCGCAGATCAAACAATCGCCTGATGAGACTCAGATCGACCGCATTCGCACTGAGCTCGACACCGCGCGAGTGCAGTACTCATCGTTTCAGAATAGTCTCTACGCTTCTCACCCTGAACTGAATATTCGGCAAGGTCATACGCCTTTGCTCTCACAGGAAAATCTGAGTCGTTTGATAGATGATGAGACTGCATTTCTTGAATATGTCTTGATGGACGAGCGTATCTATCTGTTCGTCATCACGAAGGCGTCCTCAAGGAACAGGCCGAATATCGCGTTATTTTCAATCGATGCGGCAAAAAAAGAGCTTTCGGGGCGGATCGATGGATTCAATAAGATTCTGGAAGATCGCGAGCCGGGATATGTTGAGCAATCGCAAAGTCTATATGGGTTGCTCGTCAAACCAGCGGAGTCAGCGCTTCGCCGTAAGAGGACGCTTTGCATCATCCCGGACGGGCCTTTGTGGGATGTCCCTTTTCAAGCGCTGCAATCTCAAAACGGTCGCTTTTTGATTGAAAGCCATGCTGTTTACTATGCTCCATCGCTCAGCGTGCTCAGTGAGATGAGGAAGAGAGGCGAAACGAGTCATAAGAATGTTTCACCATCGCTACTGGCCCTGGCCAATCCCTTTACCGGCAAAGAAATGATTGCTCAGCTTCGTGATGCTCAACGCGGAGAGAACTTCGACCCGCTGCCCGAAACTGAAACGGAAGTTAGAGCGCTCGCCCAAATTTTCGGTGCTGGAGAAAGCAAGACGCTTATCGGCGTGCAAGCGGATGAGAAGACATTCAAATCGCTTGCGCCAAAATATCAAACGATTCACTTCGCTACTCACGGGGTCCTCGATAATCGACATCCTCTTTACTCATATCTTCTTCTTGCAAAATCAGATTCCGCCGGTGATGAAGACGGCTTGCTTGAAGCGCGAGAGATTATGAACCTCGATCTCAACACCGATCTGGTCGTGCTCTCCGCTTGCGATACTGCCAGAGGGAGAATCGGGGCCGGCGAGGGCGTGATCGGAATGACCTGGGCGTTTTTCATCGCCGGCTGCCGGACTATGGTCGTAACGCAATGGAAAGTTGGCTCAGCAAATGCGTCGGATTTGATGATCGGCTTCTTTCAATCACTCAGAGACGATTCTACCCGAAACAAAATGACAAGGGCGGAAGCGTTGCGAGCAGCGGCATTGAATCTAATAAAGAATCCAAAAAAACGGCATCCAAATTTTTGGGCTGGGTTCGTGATGGTCGGCAATAATTGATTAGCTTTCATCGCCAGGAATGAACACTGCGGAGCAGAGCGGCGGCGATCGGGGAGTTGGGATTGTCATTCAGCAATTGTTGGAACTCTCGTTCTGCCTCTTCGATCATTCCTTCACGTGCATAAAACATTCCGAGCGCCAGGTGCGATGAAGTGTTTTTCTTTAGCGCTTCAAGTCTCCGCGCGCTCTTTTCATCCAGCACTTTGAACTTCATCTCCCGATCCGGAGGAACCGGCGTGATGATCCTCTCTCCATTTATGGTCGCTTCGACGACCCACGAGTAAACCTCCCCTCTTTTGAGCGGTGCAGCAGACGTCCATTGTGTGGCGTCCGCTGGAAGATGACCGCTGTTGGCAGACATGCGGCCGAAGGAATCACCGACGATCACTTCATAGCCGGACACTCCTTCCAGTGGCTCCCACTTAAATGTCGGCTGTTGTTCAGAGATGACGGTTCGCCCTGGAGATAAAAGCCTAAATCGCGATTTCCCGCTTTCAATACCTCTTAGCGGTCCTTGCTCGCTGTCCACTTCATCAAGGACTGCCGGCTTTTTGATATTCTCGGCCAGCAATGTCTCCTTAATTAATCGCTGTAGATCTGGAGGCAACGCCCCCGCTCCGATAATCATGCCCGATTTGTCAATTCGAACCTCCGTTCCTCCATCTTTCAGAACCGCGATTTCGTTCTTCGGAACAATTCCCTGAATGGAGGGCTGGCGACGATTGATCGCCGGTGTAGCGGCCGTTTTCGGTGGAGATGGAATGATCTCGACCAGAGCAGGGGATTGACTTGGTACTGGGATAATAGAGGGCGATGGAGAAATAGTCGCAGTTCTA
>JAKEHZ010000184.1 GCA_022614735.1 Acidobacteriota bacterium
AGTCAAGAGAGATGAAGAGAGAAAACGGAACAAACGGAAATAACGGAACAAAAGGAAATTCTCTAGGAGTTTTCCGTTTGTTCCGTTATTTCCGTTTGTTCCGTTTTCTCTCTTCATCTCTCTTGACTGCACACTCAGTTTGAAAACGCTGTAAACGAAAGCACATATGAAATGAAACTACCCTGAATTATGCGAGTGGTGCTCATAAAAATAGCTCCGGTATTTGTTCGGAAAAGCCCCGGGGAAGTAGTAGTGTCAATGAAGTTTGTGTGTTGTATGAGAATTACGTTCTTCGGGAGATACTGTTTTTTGATGGTTATTACTGTGTCTTTCGTGATGTGTGTAATCGAGGGGGTGCTCCAATATCGGGAAACTAAATATGTTAGCGACATCGCCTGGCAAATAGTTCGACAGGCGCAAGCCGAGGATTCACATTCGAGGATAGTCGCTATGCGAGATTATCTGCATAAGCGAGTTACTTCCATCAATGCACCGATTGAGGACCGGCCGTTTTTACGCGCTTCAGCCGCAGATACTCTTAACTCCGGCAAGGGTTATTGTGGTGAGGTTACCCGAACCTTCATATGTTTGGCCGATGCTGTTGGGATCAGGGCGCAGCGAATAAATCTTTATGGCAAGAAATTGCACGTTGTGGCTGAAGCTGAAGTAAGTCCGGGAAAACGAGTTATCGTCGATTGTCAGGACCCGCCCCAGGTGCCGGACATGGAGCCATTGGATAAAGTTATTCTTCATCAGGATTACGATGATTATTCGACGTTGAATTTACGGCGTTTGCGTCTCAACTGGCTTGTCTCACGGATTAAGCTGGAGATGGGGCCATTGACTTTCTGGTCAGAAAACCCGCACGCACTAAAGGCCGGATTATGGTCAATGATTTTCCTGGCTCTGGTAATTACCAGGTTTGCATTGATTGGTGTGCGGTCATTACTAAAGCGTTATATAACATGGCGTGGTTGGGTGCGTGTTACTGATTCCAAATATTTTGGAGCTGTGAAAAATGTGCGGAATAGCCGGAATAGTCTCACTGGGTGACACATCGCTTGAGAATCAGGTAGGGGCGATGATTGATGCACAGGCACATCGCGGCCCTGATGCCATGGGGATCTGGACGGATGATAGATGTGCGCTCGGGCATCGGCGTTTGGCGATTATCGATCTGTCCGAAGCGGGGCGGCAGCCGATGTCAAACGATGATGGAAGCTTGTGGGTTACTTTCAACGGCGAGATTTACAACTTTCAGGAATTGAGGCTCGATCTCGAAGGGAAGGGTCATCATTTTCGCACTCGGACCGACACCGAGGTAATCATTCGCGCTTATGAGCAATGGGGAATCGATTTTCTGGCGAAACTGCGTGGAATGTTTGCTTTCGGAATTTGGGACCAGCGTAAAAGACAGCTACTTCTTGCCCGTGATCGGGTAGGGAAAAAACCGCTCTTCTATACACAAGCAGGTAACCGTTTTCTGTTTGCATCGGAGCTGCAGGGGTTGCTGGCAGATAAAAGTATAGATCGAGCAGTCCACCTGCCTGCGATTGATGCATATTTGACTCATGGCTACGTGCCCGCTCCTTACACTGCCTTCCGTGGAATTCTAAAATTGCCGCCAGCTCACTATCTCACACTTGATGTAAATCCGGAGGGAATGAAGATCGGCACCGGTCGTTACTGGTCATTGAATTACGCGCCGAAGCTTCGTATCAGAGAAGATGAGGCTTGCGAGGCGTTGCGTGAAAAGATGACTGAGGCAGTGCGATTGAGAATGATCAGCGATGTGCCACTTGGCGCATTTCTCTCCGGAGGGATAGATTCGAGCATAGTTGTTGGGCTGATGGCCCATCTCTCCGATCGCCCGGTCAAGACATTCTCGATTGGTTTCAAGGAGGCTGAATACAACGAGCTCGACCACGCGCGCCGGGTAGCTCAAAAATGGAGCACCAATCATCACGAGTTCATAGTTGACCCGGATGCGCTTAGTATATTGCCCAGGCTCGTTCGCCATTATGGCGAACCATACGCTGACTCATCAGCAGTACCGACTTATTATGTTTCGCAAATGACCAGGCAATATGTGACGGTCGCGCTTAATGGCGATGGCGGAGATGAAAGCTTTGCGGGATATGAGCGATATTTGGGCAATTATCTGGCAGAGCGGATGCAGGCTGTGCCCGGGGTGGCATCAGCAGCGAAAGCGCTGAGCCGTGTTATACCGGACTCCATCAATCCGAAGAGCAGAATGAGACAGGCGCATCGTTTTCTGTCGGTCGCTTCCAGGCCGATGGCGAATCGTTACGCGCGATGGTTGACCTATTTTCAAGAAGAAACAAAGCCTGGACTTTACAGCCGAGAGTTCATTTCGGAACTGGGAGGGTTGCATGATGGATGGCTCAACTCGGTCTTTGCAGAGCTGCCGAGGTCTGAGCCGCCGCTTCATCCAATTGATGTTGCAATGGCTGTGGATGTCGTTTCGTACCTCCCCTACGACCTACTTGTTAAAGTCGATATAACATCGATGGCGAACAGTCTCGAAGCTCGCTCCCCATTTCTCGATCATGAAGTGATGGAGTTTGCGGCACAGCTACCGGTTGAAATTAAAGTTCGTGGCAGACAGTTGAAATATCTACTCAAGCGGGCGTTCGCTGATTTACTTCCACCAGAAAACGTCAATCGGCGCAAGATGGGTTTTGGAGTTCCGGTTGGAGAGTGGTTTCGTGGACCGCTGCGCGGTCTACTATACGATCAGTTGTTCTCGCGCGAATCGGTAAATCGAGGCTACTTTCAAGAGACCGAAATCAAGCGACTTGTTGATGAGCATCTGGAATATCGCGCAGATCATTCTTTTCGCCTCTGGAACCTATTAATGTTAGAGCTGTGGCACCAAGAGTTTATAGGTTAGAAAATAAGAAGAGAATACGAAACAAACGAAAATAACGAAACAAACGAAAAATGACCCTTATTTCGTTTGTTTCGTATTCTCTTCCTAAATCTTCAAAACTACACACCCAAATGAAAAACTGGATTCAGGATAGGCTATTTTTTTTCAAGCTGCCATCCATTTTTCTTATCATAACTCTATTCTGGCTAATACTTCATTTAAATCTTAATCAGCGATTCCAATTTCCTACCGGAAGCGATCAGGATACCTATCTGGAAGCGGGAAAGGAGGTCGTTGAGCATGGAAGATTTATATGGCGAGCGCCTTTTTACGGCGCCTGGATGGGGTTATTTTATTTCGTGAGTGGAAAAACCCTGCAAATTTGTTTTAATATTGAAAAGTATTTCTCGGTGCTATTACTTGGTCTATTGGTGGCTTTCCTTGGGTTCAGGTTATTTGATCTGCGCACCGGATTGTTGATGGGTATCTGGATTTTAAACTGCAAGTATTTCATCATTGAAGCGAATGGCACACACGCATTTGTCGGCTCTTTGTTCACGATGAGCATGATCTCCTTGATGCTTGAGAATCAATACGCCAGATTGCCTCTTGCCTTGCTTTCGCTATTTATGGCGGCTCAAGTTCGGATCGACATGTGGATCCCATTTCTAACCTTTGTGATCATTACGGGTTTTTTTTTACTAAAGCGACGTATCGCTGGAAGAGCTGTAAATTGGGCATTTGCAACCCAGAGCAGGCCGCACTGGCTGATCTGTTTTACCATCGGAGTAGTGGTTAGTGTTCTATTTACGCTGCGACCCTGGTCAATCGAGCCGCAGATACGGAGTGAAGCCTTCTTCAATAATTTCGCAGTAAACTATGTTGAGAGAAAAAATCTTCTCGATCGTTATCCGAGACCCTGGGCTGAGGTGCCCCAGATATTGAAGGAAGCCCTGCCCGGCACATCCGATACGATCTCAGTTATCAGGATGTATCCCGGTGAAGTTGAGGCTCATTTTTTATACAATTTAAAACTTTTTCCGCGAGCACTAATAGCTAACTTTCTGGCCTTTGATAACTCTTTGTTGATGTTATTGGTATTTATATTTTATTTCGGATCATACATTGTTTGGAAAAGGCCTGATGACTACCTTGAGAAATGGAAAGATATATCCATAGAGGTGCGGCTGCAGATTGCAGCATCTTTTATTGCAATATGCTGGATAATCCCTATGACCTTGGCTTTTCGTGTAGCCTCGAGATACTACATCCCATTGCTCCCACTGCAGCTGGTTGTCACTCTGCTCATGACGAGAGTGTTGGTGAATAGATTGGGACACCAAAACTAACCACGGATTGACACGGATGCGGCGGATTAACGCGGATTAAGTCCGTGAAAATCCGTCGCATCCGTGTCAATCCGTGATTGATTTGTACAAATCTGTTGTGCTTACGTTTAGGGATGCAGGACAAGCCCATAAAAATCGTCCGAATCATCGATCGGCTGAACATAGGCGGCCCGTCAAAGCACGTGACGTGGCTGACCGCCGGATTAAACTCGATGGAGTTTGATACCTCGCTCATTACCGGCAAGGTGCCACCAGGCGAGGGTGACATGAGTTACTTCGCCTGCGCTGCCGGGATCGAGCCGGCAATCATAGAAGAGATGAGCCGGGAGCTGAGCCCGAGAGACATCATTGTTATCTTCAAACTTCTTCGGAAGTTCTTTCGTCTGAAGCCTCAGATAGTTCATACTCACAAAGCCAAGGCAGGGGCAGCGGGACGCGTTGCCGCAATCTTGTACAAATGGTTGACTCCATCGGCGCTCTGGTTTCGACCGCGAGAATGTCGAGTGATTCACACTTATCATGGTCACATCTTTCACAGCTACTACGGGAAAGCCAGGACCCAATTTTTCCTGGCAATCGAGCGTGCGCTCGCGAGGTGCTGTACCGATCGCATCATTGTCATCAGCGAGCAGCAGAGGCAGGAAATCTGTGAGACTTTCAAGGTTGGCAGATCAACCCAGTATGCTGTGATCCCGCTGGGAATCGATCTCGAGGAGATCAGGCCGGAGAAAGGGAGATTGAGGAAGGATCTCAACGTTGGTCCTGATATTCCTTTGATTGGCATCGTCGGGCGATTGTGCGAAGTTAAGAACCATGCGATGTTTCTGGAAGCCGCAGCGCAGTTGAAGAGGGAGAAGGTGAAGGCTCATTTTGTGATCATTGGAGATGGTCATCTGCGAGGCGATTTAGAAGAGCAGATGAGAAATTTAGGGATAGATGATATTGTGAGTTTCGCCGGTTTTCGAGATGATGCAGCTTCGCTTTATGCGGACCTGGACATTGCAGCGTTGACTTCATTGAATGAAGGAACGCCTTTGACATTGATCGAGGCAATGAGTTGTGGCGTCGCAGTAGTGGCGACAGAGGCAGGTGGTGTGGTTGATTTGATGGGGAGAAGGCGAGAGCGGATTGGCGGGCTCACTCTCTGGGATCACGGCTTGACTGTGCCAAGCCGCGATACTCATGCGTACGCAAATGCATTGCAGTACCTTCTCGCGAGAGAGGTATTACGCCATGAGATGGGGGCGAGCGGTAGAGCTTACATCGTCTCGAGAATGTCAAAAGATCGATTGATCGAGGATCTTGAAAGCCTGTACCGAAATTTAATTTGGGGAAGTCGGAAAAGAACACACTGAAAGGCCCAATTATGAAAGTTCTGATCACCGGCGGAGCCGGGTTCATCGGATCGCATCTGGCTGAACAACATCTTAAACGTGGCGATGAGGTTTACATCATCGATGATCTTTCAACAGGTTCGATGGAGAACATCGAACATATCAAGAAACAGCCCGGCTTTCATTACAATCTTGAGTCGGTAACAGACCATCGGCTGACTGCTGAGTTGGTTGATCTATGTGATGTCATCTATCATCTCGCTGCGGCGGTTGGTGTCCGTTTGATTGTTGAGAGCCCGGTCAGAACAATCGAGACTAACATCCGCGGGACTGAAGTCGTTCTCTTTCATGCTGCCAAGAAACGCAAGCGAGTACTGATCACCTCAACATCCGAGGTTTACGGCAAGCGCGACCGCGTCCCATTTCACGAAGACGATGATCTGGTTATGGGGCCGACAAATAAGGGACGATGGAGCTATGCCTGTTCCAAGGCGATCGATGAGTTCCTGGCAATTGCCTACTGGAAAGAGAAGAAAGTGCCGACTGTGATTGCTCGATTGTTCAATACTGTTGGCCCGCGTCAGACCGGACGTTATGGCATGGTTATCCCTAACTTTGTACGACAAGCACTGAGTGGTGAAGATATCACAGTTTTTGGAGACGGGACGCAGAGCCGATGTTTTACACACGTATTTGATGTCGTTGCAGCATTGATGAAGTTGATTGAACATCCGCATGCGATCGGTGAAATATACAATGTAGGTGGCGATTACGAAGTATCTATCTTACAGCTGGCTGAAAGGATCAAAGAGTTGACCGGTTCGACCTCAAAAATTGTTTTTCTCCCATATGATAAGGCGTACGAAGAAGGGTTCGAGGATATGCAGAAGCGTGTCCCTGATATTTCTAAGATAAGAAAACTAATAGGTTATCAGCCTAATTTTAGCTTGGACGAAATCCTAATGAGTGTGATAGAGTACCAACGCCAGAAGATGGCCAATCGGAACGGCGCCCCGGCTCCTATAGCATTTCGTTGAAGAGCTATTCCGATACAAGGCCGTTCCCCAATGCCAAAGCTTTTACCGGCAGAAGCTGGAGCAGCAACGCAGACCCCGATTAAATTAGTTAGTATCGGATAACGTTCGCCCTCTGCTTAACCAGTCTTCCGACTTCTGGGGAGTGAAAATATGTGGCAAGCTGCGAGTGTAGCTGTAACTACGATACTCGCCTTGATTTTTACCTATCTCGTTCGAGCCACCGCTTATCGACAGGGGATTGTTGCCGCGCCGAGGAGCGATCGTTGGCACAAAAGGCCGACGGCTCTGTTGGGCGGAATTGCAATTTACTTATCATTCATTGCGGGCTTCCTCATCTTTGCGCCTACTCAATGGCACGCCTATACGATCTTATTTGCAGGGACAATTCTATTTGCGACAGGACTGATTGATGATCTGGTGCAGTTGAAGCCATACATCAAATTGGTCATGCAACTGGTAGCGTCGTCAATTGTGGTGTTTGGCGGACTCCAGTTACCCTGGACCTCGATAGAAGTGGTGAATTACTTCATTACAATCCTCTGGTTGGTCGGTATCACAAATGCCGTCAACCTGCTTGACAACATGGATGGTTTGTCAGGTGGAATTGCGCTGATTGCCTGCATCTTCCTGGCGATTAATTTTCTTCTTAACGGACAGCATGCCGAATCTATCTTGCCATTCATGCTGGCGGGAGCGATTGCAGGGTTCCTCTGCTACAATTTCAACCCGGCAACTATCTTCATGGGTGATTGTGGTTCAATGTTCCTGGGTTTCACACTCGGGGGAATGGCGCTGATGGCCGACATGTGGCGCACTCGCAATATCTCAGCTGTCTTATTGACACCAGTGCTGATTTTGGTGATACCGATATTCGACACTGTTGTGGTGACTGTGACGCGAAAGCTATCTGGCAAGCCAGTATCGCAGGGTGGTCGTGATCACACTTCGCATCGACTGGTGGCGCTAGGTATGTCTGAGCAGAGGGCAGTGCTCATGCTTTATTTATTTGCCACTCTTTCAGGCGTCCTGGCATTACTGGTGAGGCAAATGCGGATCGAAGTGACGTTGATCTTAGTCGCGGGGTTTGCGCTCTCTGTTCTCTTTCTAGGTCTGTATCTCGGCAAAGTGCGTGTTTCTGATGAAGGAGAGGAATCGAGCGGGACTCTGGTCGATGTTTTAACGGGGTTCCCATACCGTAGAAGATTCTTCGAGATCCTCCTCGACTTTTGCCTCTTCGTCCTGGCTTATTACAGCGCCTACCTGCTGCGTTTCGAGGGAGATTTGCCGGCTGAGCAAGTGGCGATCTTCATCAAGACGCTGCCGATCTTCATCGCAATTCAATTATTGATGTTTTTGGCTTTCGGTGTGTATCGCGGGATCTGGCGTTATGTGGGCGTCGATGATCTGATAATAATTGTAAAGGCCGTTTTCATCGGGGCTGGATCAAGTGGTTTGGCAGCGATGCTCTGGTACAAATTTCAGGGACCTTCACGGGCAGTATTTATTTTGAATGGTGTGTTACTTCTGGTGTTCGTCTGTGCGAGCAGGATCTCGTTCCGATTGCTGGGTGCATTAATAGTTGGTAAGAGACGCGCGACGCCGGACGCACGACCTGTAGTTATATATGGCGCTGGTGATGGTGGCGAGATGTTGATCCGTGAACTTCTCAACAATCCGTCTCATCGGTACCAGCCGGTCGGTTTCATCGATGATGACATGAACAAGACAGGTAAGATCCTTCGTGGTTACCGCATCTTCAGCAGTGAAGACTTGCCGGAATTGATCAATGAACACGGAGTGAGCGAAGTTTTGATCTCGAGCGTAAAGGTGCCGGAGAGCAAGCTCGATGACCTGCGCGGTTTGGGTGTGGCATTGAAACGGCTGCGGATTCAGATCGAGTAATTAAATGACGCGAACAACTACCAGGGTTTGATCATCTTGTGGATGAACAGGGCCGAGAAACTTTCCGACATCTGCCATAATTAAATCCCGCGCTATTTCAGCCCTCGCTCCGTCAACACTGGCAGCAATCGACATAAGTCTTTCCTCTCCGTAGTCCTCATTCTTTCCATTCATCGCTTCAGTGATTCCATCTGAATAAAAAAAGAGTGTATCGTTAGACTCCAACTGCAGAGTCGCTACCTTAAGTGAGCTATCAAATACACTCCCATTGTTCAATCCCAATCCCATACCAGGTGATTTCAAGAGCATGGTCTTCTGCTCAGATGACCGGCGAAATACTGTGGGATTGTGTCCGGCCCTGGCATAATCGAGTGTTTTTTTGACCGGGTCGATCACACCAAGGAACAATGTCACGAATACTTTTCTCTGGCAGACCTCATATAAATGACGATTGACCTCACGCAGGATATCTCCGGGGTCCGTTTTGTCTTCAGTAATCGAATCCAGTAATCCCTTGGTCAGCGTCATATAGAGTGAAGCCGGGACTCCCTTGCCTGACACGTCGGCGACGACAATTCCCAGTCTTCCATCCCTCATCTGGATGAAATCGTAGAGGTCACCGCCGACCTCTCTCGATGGATGACAGATTGCGGCAATCTCCAAACCGTCCACCTGAGGCATAACATTGGGGAGCAGTTGCTGTTGCGCGCGGTGAGCGACACTGAATTCTGCTTTCAATCGCTCCCGCTCTGCGCGCGAAGTGAACAACCCGGCTGGGACTGCGACTTCCTCTGCTCTCACCTCGCGAGCTTTCCAGAGCCCGACCAATGAAATAAATATCGTAATACCCAGCCCTGCGAGAGCAACCATTCCTGAAGCTCGCAATGATTCTGATCCTTGAGACAGCAGACCCGCTGATCCGAATGCAGTTTGTGCTGCCATACAGGTAATCATAACTGCGAGTAAATCAAAGCGGTAATAGACAACGGTTAATATGGTTGCTATTAACGTGCTGATAAATAGTGATGCCGACGCAGACACGTAGACGAACTCTTCACTCAGTATACACAGCAGGGTTGAGAAAAAGATCAGTAATTGAGCAATCAATGGGCGCTTCACGAACACATCAGCCAGCGGACCTAAAAATGCGAAGACGATGAAGAGCAAACAATGATAAGGAGCAAGGAATGTTGTCAGTGCGGGTAGCCTCGATACGAAAAGATCCTCATAACCCTCTGAATTCAGTTCAACCCCTGGGAATAGACCACTGACAGCCGAAAGGTAAGGAATTGCGCAAAATATGCCTCCGGCAAGTAAACCAGCAAGGATGCTTCTTGCTACTGTCTTGGTGAATAGTTTACCTTTGAGAAGCAATTCCAGGCTAATTGTTTTCCGGTTAGGTAATTTGATTGCCTGTGCTAAACCAGCAGCCCAACAGAGATAGAGGAAAAATGCAATAACTAGAATGATCAGTCCGAAAATGAGCCATGGAAGAAACGATACGACCCAATAATTTGGAATACTAGTGCCGATATTGAAGTCCGCGCGTAGCACATCTGCAAAACTACCAAGAATGTTATATATCAATAAGAAAAAGAGAATAACGATGAGGAAGGTTACAGTAACTCTATGTTGTATCTGTTTGAGCGCCAGGCCGACAAAGTAGAGAATAATGACGGCGAAGATTGCCGGCCAGAGAATTAAAATGTCTACATTCGAGTAAATCCTCATCGCGCGACCGCGACGGTTATCATATTCACTTTTGAACTGTGATATGAGATTGGTCTCCAGCGATAACTCTTTGACACTTTGAGCCTGGACAGTGGTTTGAAAATTAAGCTTGATCCGCTCGTCGGAGGCGACCCACGTGAATCTTCTCCCATCTTTTTCCTGACTGGAGTCTGCTAACGAGAAGCGATTCCATTCACTCCCTACGATATTTTTGATTGCATCTTCGGCAAGAAGTTTATCGCGGGATAAATTTTCATCAGATTGGCCGCTAGAATCCTGGGACTGATCAGGTTCAGAACCCGTAGGCGCAGAGCGCCGTGGATCGCTCTGCCTGAAGCCTATCATCCCGCCCCGGGAATTCAACGCCATGCGGAGATCGCGTCCTGTGCGAGTGTCGAGAAGTTTAACAGAGACTCTTACAGGAAAGAGAAAACCTGATCCCAGAGAATTCGGGTATCTGCCGAGATAATATTCGGTTGCATGGTTATAGGAAGAGCTGACAAAGGGTTTCCATCCGGTAGTATCAACTCCTATGCGAGTGGCAGCTTCTCTCGCCTTCTTTATTGCCGTGTCGCGATCGAGAGTGAAGTTCCATCGCGCAGCCGGTTCGACTCTGGGGAAAAGAATTATCGCTGTTGAGTAGCCAATCAAAGCCACGATGAGCGAAATTAGCCAGCGGCGATTCAGCATCTAGTGTCTCCTCAGTAAAAGATGCTAGATGCTATAGCATGCAAGAAAATAATCTTCCCTCTAGAGCGCCAACGGCGCGAAAGATAATAGCCAGGGGTGAAGCGAAGCGGAGCCCCTGGAAGATGTTCAGGTGAGCATCAAGCCCTGAAGGGGCGTCATC
>JAKEHZ010000185.1 GCA_022614735.1 Acidobacteriota bacterium
CGTCCACTCATTGAGACCACCGCCGCAGCTATCCCCGGATAGGTCAGCGCGAGAGCGAGGCTCATCATCGCTCCCTGGCTGAATCCCATCAGATAGACCGCGCGCGGATCGATCTGATAAAACTCGATGAGTTCATTGATAAACTTACGCAGCCTGAGGCGGCTGCTCTCGGCCTCTTCGAGGTTGATGACGACTCCCTCAGGTGTGAAACCCAGATTGAACCAGGCGTATGAGACAGGGCCAAGCTCCACCGGCGCGCGCGCGCTGACGATCAAAAATCTCTCGTCGAGATACGGAGCAAGTGTGAACAGATCGTCTTCGTTGGCGCCAAAACCGTGCAGCAGAAGCAGCAGCGGCGGCTTCTCGGTAAGCCCCGTCCTGGGCGGCGCGACTAGATGAATAAGTAAGAAAGATTGATTACTGATCAATTCGATTATCCTTATTTGTCATTTGTCAATTTGAGGTAGTAGAGTGCTTGATCCGGACTTTAATCGTCAAGCCGCTCTTGCAACTTACAATGGGAATATTGAAACTACGCGCCTATGAAGATCAATGATCCCTTTATTCATCCAGCCTTCCTCGACCCGCGGCAGTGGGCAGATGTCAACCTCTATGACTCGCCATTCAAACTCGAGCGCGAGCCGATTAAGGGAACAGAGCATCACACGCCCGATCGTCCATTCGTGATCAAACATCTCAAGCTCGATCTGCGTTTCGACGATGAGCAGCAAAGAGTGAGCGGGACGAGCGTCATCACACTCACGCCGATGAACGATGGGTTTGATCATTTCGAATTGGACATTGCAGAGATGAGCATCACAAGTGTCAAACTGATGCGGGTCGAAAAACGCGGTACGGGAGACCTGGTACAGGCTGCGGTTCATCTGGGGAAGCGGCTCGAATATGAAACTCATCCTGAAAAACTCACCATCGAGCTCGATCGTGCCTACGCGCGCAAAGAATATTTAATCGTCGAGATCGAATATTCCTGTTCACCGCGCAAAGGGCTTTATTTCATCAAACCCGATGAGGCCTATCCGGACAAACCCCGCCAGATCTGGTCTCAGAATGAGACCGAAGATGCGCACTGGTGGTTCCCGTGTCACGACGTGACAAACCAGAAGATGACTACGGAACTGCTGGCAACCGTAAAATCGAACTATATTGCGCTTTCGAACGGCGAGCTGATTGGTGTCCGCGAAAACCCGGTCGAAGGGACGCGGACTTACCACTGGAGCCAGGCCCAACCGCATCCGGCTTATCTGGTCACCGTTGTCATCGGCGAATATCAATTGATCCGCGACAGTTATGACGGCTTGCCCGTGGATTACTACGTCTACCGCGACCGCAAGATAGCCAGCCAGCGGCTCTTTAACAACACGCCTAAGATGATCAAGTTCTTCGAAGAGAAGTATGGTTACGCTTATCCGTACGCGAAATACTCTCAGATCCTCGTTGAAGACTTTCTCTTCGGAGCAATGGAGAATACATCGGCCACAACGATGACGGATCGATGCCTGCTCGATGGGCGCGCCATGCTGGATCTGAACTATGACGATATAGTCGCGCACGAGCTCGCGCATCAGTGGTGGGGAGACCTGGTTACCTGCAAGGACTGGTCGCAGATCTGGCTCAACGAAAGTTTTGCGACTTATTCGGAATATTTGTGGCGCGAGCAGACGCGCGGGCGTAACGAAGCGCGATTTGCGCTCTTTCAGGATTTTCTGGTCTACCTGCGCGAAGACCTCACGAGCCACCGCCGACCGATCGTCTACAACCGTTACCGCTTCGCTGAAGAAATCATGGATCGACACGCCTATGAGAAGGGCGCATGCGTCCTCGATATGTTGCGGTGGGTGTTGGGCGACGATGCATTCTTCCGCTCACTCTCTCATTATTTGAACAAATTCGAGTTCGGGGCGGCCGAAACAAATGATTTCAAAGTTGCAATTGAAGAAGCGACCGGACAAAACCTGCACTGGTTTTTCGATCAATGGCTCAACGGGGCGGGCTATCCCGAGCTCGAAGTCAGTTACGAATGGCAGCGCGAGCAGAAACTGCTGCGAGTATCGGTCAAACAAGTGCAGGAGACTGAGGATAGCACCCCGGTCTATCGTTTCCCGGTCGAGATCGAATACATAACAGTGGAAGCCGGCGAGATCATCGAGACCGAACACCGGGCCAGTTACCGCGTCATCGTGGAGAAGGCGGACCAGGATTTCTATTTCCCCTGCGACTCCAAACCGCGCCTCGTTGTTTTCGATAAACACAACCGCATCCTCAAACTGATCCGCTTCCCCAAATCGTCACAGGAGCTGATCTACCAACTGACGCGCCCCGCTGATGATGGTGATGATGATGATGCGATCGGACGTTTGCGAGCCGCGCGAGAGCTGTCGGCTTTCAAAGGCGAAGACGTGGTGAGCGCACTGCGCGCAGTGGCGCTCAGTGGTGATTTCTACGGTGTACGAATGGCCGCAGCCATCTCGCTTGGAGAGATCGGGAGCAACAGCGCACGTGCGGCGCTGATCGAGTGCCATCGCGCCAGCAAAGACCCGCGTGTGCGTCGCAGCTGTATCTGGTCATTGGGTAAATTTAAGGATGATTCTTTGAAAGAAGAGACTATTGAATTCCTGCGCGAAACTTTGGATAAAGATGAAAGCTATTTTGTCGGCGTCGCAGCGGTGAGGGCATTGGCAAATCTTGGCGGCGATAAAGCCTATGATATACTCGCTTCTTCGTTCTCCCGCACATCCTGGCAAGAGGTTATTGCTTCCGCAATCTTTCATGGATTCGCACAGGCGAAAGAGAAACGCGCGGTAGACCTGGCAATCGAGCATAGTCGGTATGGCAAGCCTACTCCGATTCGGTTAGCTGCAATAGGCTGTCTTGGCGTGCTTGGAAAAGAACTTGCCAAAGAGAAAGCCGATGATCGAATTGTCGATCATCTGATCGAGTTGCTCAAAGACAAGAACATCCGCGCAAGAGTCTCCACCGTGCGCGCTCTGGGCAAGATCGGCAACAAACGCGCGCTCGCGTCGCTGCGTGAAACACAGCAACGCGAATGTCTCGATCAGCTCAAGGCGGCTTTGCTGGATGCTATTGAAGATCTGGAGAAATCCACTTCGCCGCGTTAGGGGCGAAGTAGATTGCGGATTGCGGATTGCGGATTTAATTGCGGAATGTTTTATTTCAATCCGCAATCCGCAATCCGCAATCCGCAATCAAATGAGGAATCCTCGAACTTATGAAAATCATCGTCTGTCTTAAACAGGTGCCGAAGAACGATTCGATTCTTCGCATCAATGAACAAGGGAATTGGATTCAGGATCGAGATCTAACATACGAGATCAACGAATCCGACGCCTATGGCCTCGAGGCCGCTTTGCAACTCAAGGAGAAACACGGTGGCGAAGTGATTGCACTTTCGCTCGGCCCTCCGCGTGTGCAAACGGTCATCAAGGAAGCTCTTGCGCGCGGCGCAGATCGAGGACTTCACCTCGAAGACACGGTCTTCGACGGTCTTGACGCGTTTGGCATCGCTTCGGTCATCGCCGCCGCAGCAAAGGCTGAGGGCTTCGATCTATTACTCACCGGATTGCAATCGGACGATTACGGCTTCGCGCAGACCGGCGTCATCGCAGCAGAACTGCTGGGATTGCCGCATGCGACCATCGTCATGGATGTCGAGTCGAAAGAGGGCACAATCCGGGTCAAACGCGAACTCGAGAGCGGGTTCTTCCAGTGGGTGAGCATGCCTGCTCCTGCAGTGTTGACGATTCAATCTGGCATCAACACACTGCGCTATGCGACCCTCAAAGGCATCATGGCCGCGAAGAAGAAAGAGATCAAAAAGCTGGATGCCGCTGCCGTCGGCGTTGATCAAGCCTCGCTCGCGCCGAAGATGGCTTTCCGCCGCGTCTATCTCCCACAAAAGAGTAAACAGACGCAGTTCATCGAGGGAACGCCTGCTGAGATCGCTTCAAAGCTCATGGACAAGCTGAAAAACGAGGCGAGAGTATTTTAGCCGGAGGAGTCATTCATGTCGCCTTGCGACGCATTGAAATGATGACAACTACTGGGAGCGCAAGCGCTCCCAGTAGTTGCAGAGGAATAGCAATGGCAAACGGAATTTTAGTTTTCATCGAACACGCTGACGGTAAGATCAACCGCGCATCCTATGAAGCAGTGCGCGCTGCCCAACTGATCGGCGCCCAAACGGGGCAGGAGGTTTCGGCGATTATCTTCGGAGAGGGCATAGGCGATCTGGTCGCCGAGGTTGCAGCAAAGAAGATCAAGACTGTTTACACCGTTGAAAACAAGTGGTTGAGATCGTATACGGCGGATGGTTATACGCACGCATTAAGGCAAATCATCGAGCAGTTGCAGCCTGCACTTGTGCTGATGACGCACACTTATGAGGTGCGGGACTTCGCGCCAAAGCTGGCCGCTTCGCTCAAACGCGCGCTCCTCGGCGATAATATTAGTTACAAGATCGAAGAGGGCAATCTGATCTTCGCGCGCCAGATCTTCCAGGGCAAGCTGGCAGCGGATGTCGTCCCGGTGGGCGACGCGCCGCACTTCGTCAGCTTTCAAATCGGCTCGTTCCGTGGTGACGAATGCGAGACCGGGCAAGCTGAGGTGAAAGCCCTGACGGTCAACCTCGATGCCGATGTCATCCGCCAGCACCCGGAAGAGCGATTCAAAGAAGCTAGGGCGGCGGTTGACTTGACGCAGGCTTCACTAATAGTTTCGGTCGGCCGCGGCATCAAGGAGCAGAAGAACATCGAGATAGTCAAGAAGCTGGCCGATGCCCTTGGCGCCGAGCTTTCCGCATCGCGTCCTATCTGTGACAATGAATGGCTGCCAATGGACCGCCAAATCGGATCATCAGGCCAGACCGTCGCACCCAAACTCTATCTGGCTGTCGGCATCTCGGGCGCGATTCAGCATCTGGTGGGAATGAAAGGCTCGCGCACGATCGTCGCAATCAATAAAGACCCCGAGGCGCCGATCTTCGAGATTGCAGACTATGGCATCGTCGGAGATCTCTTCGAGATTGTACCCGCATTAACGGCTGAAGCGGAGAAGCTGAAACAGTGAAAGAAGTTTTCAGTTTTCAGTTTTCAGTTGTTCGGCTGGTGCGGTACGGGGAGCGTAAGCGACCTGAACCTTGGCAAGCGACCGTTTATTTAAGATCAGGTCGCTTACGCTCCCCGTACTGCACCAGCCGAACAACTGAAAACTGAAAACTGAAAACTAAAAACTATCTACTATGGAGAAGATCGAACGCGACAGTTTAGAAGTTGATGTCCTCTTCGTCGGCGCGGGCCCGGCGTCGCTTGCAGGCGCGCTGCGTTTGCGCCAAATCATCAACGAACACAATGAAACAGCCGGGGAGCACGGAAGAAAGAAGCTCGAAGAGATCACAATCGCAGTGATCGAAAAAGGCCGGGAGATCGGTTCACACATTATTTCGGGTGCGGTGATGGATCTTCGCCCGCTCGAAGAGCTGCTGCCCAATTTCCGGGAACTCGGCGCTCCACTCGACTCGGAAGTTACCGAAGAGGACGTTTCTTATCTCACCAGACATTTCAAGATCAAATCGCCGATCATCCCGCCCCCGCTCAATAACCATGGGAAATATGTCGTTTCGCTCAACAAGCTGATTCGCTGGCTCGGGCCGATTGTTGAAGAATCCGACGTCATGCTGCTACCCGAATTTCCCGGGGCGGAGCTTCTCTACGATGGTGACCGGGTGATTGGCGTGCGCACCGGAGATAGGGGCATCGGGAGAGACGGCGAGAGGAAAGAAAATTACGCGCCGGGCGCGGATATTTTCGCCAGAGTCACTGTGATCGGCGAAGGCTCGCGCGGATCCCTTACAAAAAAGCTCGTCGAGAAACTCAATCTGGACCATGACCGTAATCCTCAGGTTTATGCCGCCGGCGTGAAAGAGATTTGGGAATTGCCCAGCGGACGGGTGAAACCCGGCTTCATCATGCACACACTCGGCTATCCACTGCCGAACGATACTTTCGGCGGCGGTTTTGTCTATGGAATGAAGAACGACCTGCTCGATGTAGGCCTTATCGTCGGGCTGGACTATCAGGATCCCTTCACGGACCCGCATCGGTTGTTTCAGGAATTCAAACAACACCCCGCGATTGCGAAGATGCTCGAAGGCGGAAAAATGCTGCATTACGGCGCCAAGACTATTCCCGAAGGCGGGTTATTCTCACAACCAAAATACTATGGCGATGGCTTCCTGATCATTGGCGATTCGGCAAGTTTCCTCAATTCGCAAAAACTCAAAGGCATTCATATGGCGATGAAGTCCGGGATGCTGGCGGCTGAGACGATTTACGAAGCCCTCGTCGCGGATCAATTCGACGAACAACAATTGAGCCGCTTCGAGGCGATGATCGAAGACAGCTACATTCACAAAGAGCTCTACCAGGTCCGCAACTTCCATCAGGCATTCAGAAACGGGCGCAGATGGGGGTTGATCGAAGCAGGATTGCAATATGCAACCGGCGGTTTCGGTTTATTTGGTGATCTCAAGACAGAAGCCGGGCACGAGAAGATGAAGAAGCTGCATGTCTTCAACCGACTCCCGAGGACCTCCGGTGATGTGCCGCAACTCGAGCCGGTCAAATATGACAACAAACTGACCTTCGACAAAGTAACGGACGTTTACCGTTCGGGCACCGAACACAACGAAGACCAGCCGTCTCATCTGAAAGTGCTCGATTTCAATATTTGCATCAAACGTTGCACATTCGAGTACGGCAATCCGTGTCAGTATTTTTGCCCGGCTGCGGTCTATGAAGCTGAAGAGGTTAACGGTGGCCGCCGCCCAAAGATCAATTTCTCAAACTGCGTGCACTGCAAGACTTGCGATATTATGGACCCGTACCAGATTATTGACTGGGTGACGCCTGAAGGAGGCGGAGGCCCGAACTACATAAATCTTTGACAAGGCTTTGACCAGGAGTCATTCAGGTCGTCTATGACGACGAGCTAAAACAATGATAACTACTGGGAGCGCAAGCGCTCCCAGTAGTTGCAGAGGAGACATTCATTCAATGGCAACACCGCAAGATGCTGATCTGATTATTAAACTCTACGACCTGCGCCGTGAAAAGACTATGCGTAAGGCTCGTAATTATGTTTTCGCCCAATTCTTCCCGCAAACCGCAGAGGATGTGAAAGCCCTCTTCGCTGATCGCAAGCATCCGGAATACAACGCCTACTTCCGCCAGGTGACGAGTTATTGGGACATGGCGGCGGCAATGGTCAATCACGGCGCAATCGACCGTGATCTCTTCTTCGACACCAACGGAGAGTTCTTCGCGGTCTGGGCTAAGGTAGGTGATATCATTACGGATTTGCGCGAGTTCATGGGGCCGAACTTTCTGGTTAATCTGGAAAAACTGGTAGCGAGTCATCCCAACGCCGAACAGCGAGTCCAGAGGTTTAAGGAGAGATTCAAAAATATGGCCGCACAGCGCGCGGCGCATTAATGGATTATCTAGAGGATTTTATATGTTTCTTTGGCGTCTATCGGGAAAGAGCGTGCTAGCCTCAGGTCTGAGTGTATTAATCGTGCTTATCGCTTCGACTGCGCTCGCACAAACCCCCAATCCTGTAAGCCTATCCGGCAAGCTGGTCCCCAATCAGGTCAAACCCGGCCAGAGCGCAAAGGTGCTGATCACCGCAAAGATCGACCCGGGATGGCACCTCTATTCGCTGACACAACCGCCCGGCGGGCCGAAGGCGACGCGCGTCATGATTGACGAGAGCAGCCCGCTCAAAATTGCCGGCAACCCGCAACAACCGAAACCGAAGGTCGCCGCAGATCCGAACTTTTCTCTCCCCGGACAGCCGCCGTTTATGACCGAGACCTTCGACAATGAGGTCACATTTACAGTACCGGTGAAGGTTGCGGAGGACGCTCCCACGGGCGCGCAAAAGCTCACAGTAAAAATAAACTTCCAGGTCTGTGACGAACATCAGTGCCTGCCGCCGCGGACAAGGCCAGTTGAAGTCGAGGCGATGATCGCTGCCGCAACCACACAGGCCTCGTCAACACCATCTCAAATTGCTGTAAATAGCTCACCTCCATCAACAACCCCACCGGCGGCGCCAACTCTTCAAACATCTCCGATCTCCCCAACCGTGACGCCATCACCAACTGCGACGCCGGAGATGGGTACAAGTGGAACAACCGCGGCCACCGGATCAACCACACCACCGACCGCGTCCGATACATCGGACGATGATGTTGCAAAGAACCTGAGAAATCGTGGGCTCTTTGGCTATATCTTGTTCGCGATGGGCGTCGGGTTGCTCTCGCTGCTCACGCCGTGCGTTTTTCCCATGATTCCGATCACCGTTTCATTTTTCACCAAACGGGAAGAGCGGACGGCGGGCGATGCGATCAAACAGGCATTGATCTATTGTTTTGGAATAATCTTCACATTCACCGGGCTTGGCCTTGCGCTGACTCTGATCGCCGGCCCTTCCGGGATCAACAAGCTTGCGGCAAACCCGTGGATGAATCTCTTTCTGACGACACTCTTCGTCGTTTTCGCACTCAACCTTTTCGGAATGTTTGAAATCCGTCTGCCATCAGGATTGCTCTCAAAGCTCGACACTAAGTCGCAGAGTGGAACGATAGCGGCGACATTGCTGATGGGTTTGACTTTTACACTGACCTCATTTACCTGCACTGCAGCTTTCGTTGGCACGGTGCTCGTTGCGGTCACGCAGGGAGAATGGTTCTGGCCCGCAGTTGGAATGCTGGCGTTCTCAACAGCTTTTGCATTTCCTTTCTTTCTGCTTGCGCTTTTTCCCAAATGGATGCAGTCGTTGCCGAAATCGGGCGGGTGGCTTAACAGCGTGAAAGTCGTGATGGGGTTTCTGGAACTCGGCGCTGCCTTCAAGTTTCTGAGTAACGTCGATCTGGTCTGGGGATGGGACACTGTCTCGCGAAACCTGGTGCTCGCGGGCTGGATCGCGCTGGCAATGATCACGACCATTTATCTGCTCGGTAAATTTCAATTGCCTCATGACACCCCGGTGCAGAAGATCGGCGTCATGCGAATGCTTGTCGCGACTTTCTTCCTGGGACTGTCCTTCTACTTTCTTACGGGTCTTTTCGGCGGGAACCTTGGTGAGTGGGAAGCAATGCTTCCTCCAGCGCAGGCCGGCGCTACTAATTCTGAGATAGCCGGCAAATCCCACGGGGTGTGGCTCGCCAGTTACGACGAAGCGCTGCAGAGAGCCCGTGCTGAAAATAGAGCTGTTTTTCTCAATTTCACCGGTGTGACATGCACCAACTGCCGATGGATGGAGAGTAACATGTTCACCAATCCGACGGTGAAGAAAGAGCTCGAACAATTTGTCCTCGCCGAACTCTTCACCGATCGCGAGACGCCGGAGGATGAGAAGAACGCGCAATTACAAGCTGAAAAGTTTGAGACAGTCGCCTTGCCGCTCTACGTCATTGTCGATCCGAACGGAAAACCGCTGGCCAAATTTCCCGGATTGACGCGTGACAGACAGGAGTTCATCGGATTTCTGCAACGTGGCGCAACCCGTTTCCAGCAGATGACAGCAAAGAAGTAAACAGAAGAGAGAATACGAAACAAACGAAAATAACGAAACAAACGAAAAAAGACTGCTTTTTCGTTTGCTTCGTTATTTTCGTTTGTTTCGTATTCTCCGTCCTGGTGGTTGAATCTTCGCCTCAGAGCCAGTAATATTTCTTTTTTCGCACAAAGCCGTAAGCCCCTTCAGCGCGGCTAAAAACCATAAAAGTTTTGGAGTAATATCTTTATGCTTCGCTTCTTCACAAAATTTCAGCGCTCGCGCAACCTGGTTCTGTATGCATTCGCCGCTCTCCTTCTTGTTGGACTTATCGCATTCTATATTCCAAATTCTCCGCTCGATCCGACAGGACGATTCAGCAGTTCGGCAACCGAATATGACACAGTCATTGCTGAAGTCGGTTCGGAGGTGATCACTCTCAAAGAGTTTCGCAGCCGGCTTCTTCAGATGGCCTCATCCATAGGCAGAGGCAACTCGATTCCTCTTCCCTTCCTTAAACAGTATGGGATGGACAAACAGGTGCTCGATCAGTTGATTGCCACCCGCATCGTGGTTGACCGGGCTTCAAGTCTCAAGATCACCGGCACGGATGGTGAAATCAATGACGCGATCAAATCTCAATTCGTTGATGAAAACCGTAAATTCATTGGGGCAGAGGAATATAAAAATCGGCTGAGCCGCCAGGGCATCGATGTCAGTGAGTTTGAGAAAGATAGACGAGATGAGATCACCTTCCGTAAGTTTCGCGACTATCTCGACTCGGCTGTGCAGGTCTCGGATCGGGATATCGAAGACAAGTACAAGAAGGACAACACAAAGGTCGAAGTCGTTTATTCCACAGTGGATTTTGACAAGGTTCGACAGAAGTATAAACCATCTGAGGAGGACCTGAAGGCGTATTACGATGCTCACCAGGGTGAGTTCAAAGCGAACGAAGCGACGCGCAAGGTCGATTATATCTTCATCTCCACTGATGACGTGGCTAAGATTGTGCCTGTCACTGAAGAAGAGCTCCGCAAAGAATACGAAAATAAAAAGCAGATTGAATATCGTGCCAGCATCATCAAACTAAATGTCCTCACACCCGAGGATGAATCCGCTGTCAAGACCAAGGCTGATGACCTGGCTAACCGCGTGCGCGAGGTCCAGGGAAAAAAGGCGGAAGACTTCGCGATTGTGGCCAAAGGCAATTCGCAGGATCCGTCCTCAGCAAAAGGAGGCGACATCGGGTGGATCAAGAAAGAGCCAAACAAAACAGACGATTGGAAACAGCGTCTCTACACTGGCGGTCTCAAAGTCGGCGAGGTTGATGGGCCATTCCGTGTCGGCAAAAGCTGGTACATCATGAAGGCCACCGAACAACGCGAAGTGCCATATGCGCAAATGCGCGAGACACTCAAAGCGACGTTGAGCAACAACAAGGCCTTTATCGAGGCTTCGAAACTAGCCGATAAAGCTTATGAGAAATCGACTGAGTACAAAGACCTTCGTAAAGCGGCTGAAGAGATCGCGAAAGAAATAAAGGTTCGACCGGAGACTCTCCTTAAGTCAACTCCTTACTTCAAAAAAGGCGATTCCTTCGAGCTCGGGAAAGGGTCAGGACGAGCGAGCAATCCTTCTTTTGAAGATGCAGTCAGCACCCTCAAGAAGGGGGAGATCGGCGACAAAGTCGGCATTCCGGGTGGTCAGGCCGTTCCGCAGGTAGTCGACCTCATCGAGAACGGACAGCAGCTGACCTTCGAGCAGGCACGCAATCAGGTTGAAGACAAAGTTCGGAGTGAAAAAGAACCGACCCTCGCTCAATCGAAGGCCCAGGAGATTGTTAATCAAGCCAGTAGTGCCGACGATTTCCAGAAGTTTGCCAAGGCTGAAGGTCTTGAAGTCAAAACTGATACTAACTTCAATAACTATGGCCCTGCCGGCATGCCGTCAGGAGGTCCCGCTTCGCAGGCCGGCAATTTAGCCCGCTCTGTTTTGACAAACCTTAAAGATGGTGAAGTCTATAAGACTCCAATCAAAGCGGGAGCCTCTTACTTGATCTTCGCTGTGACCAAGCGCACTGAAGCTGATCTCTCCAAGCTTTCGACACAACGTGAGAGTATTCGTGAGAACATCGCCAGCGAGCGCCAACAACAAGCTTTTGAGGCCTTTATCAAATCCACGCGGAAACTTTACGAACAGCAGGGAAAGCTCAAGATTTATCAAGATCGAATCGATAGTTTCTTTGCCTCGATACCTATGCAGCGGTAGGTTTCGGATTGCGGATTGCGGATTTGATAATGAAAGGTCCTCTGAAATCCGCAATCCGCAATCCGCAATCCATTATTTCTTCTCCTCGCTTGTTGGCTTCTTGCTCAACTGATCCATCAATGAACGTGGGAGGGTGATAGAAAGTGAAACGTCGCTGAGCTTCGATCCGATTTTTACCTGATCGAGCAATTGGGCATAGAAATCCAACTTCGGATCACCACCACCCAAAAACCCCCTGGCCAGACTAAGAAGACCTCTTAATCCGCTCTCCAACTCTGAAGCCTCATTCTGCGATGGCGTCCTCATGATTGTGTCGAGTGAGAGGCTGAGATCATTGGCGACATCGAAAGTGCCCAGTATCATCTTGATCGCCGCTACCGATTTAAAAAGATCGCCTTGCGTCATCGCTTCCTGGCGCAGGTTTTCCGGAATGTTCAGAGCGAAGCGTACCAGAGCCGAATTTTTAGTCTCATTCAATGCGCCAATCATCGCGGCCGTTACGCCGCCCTTTGCCGCACCCAGATGAATATCAATCACGTTTTTGACTGCGCTGAGATCACCGAGAACTATCTTTTGCTGACCGAGCGTTGCGACCGCCGATTCGTCTGTCTTGAGAGATAGAGGACCAGCCGAGGGCGATCTCACTTTCCCCGTAATACTGTAGATCTGTTTGCCTTTGTACTCGCTCGTCTTGAACTCCGTCTTGTAGGCCCTCATCGCTGCTTCGAGCTTCTGATCGTCCAAATCGAGCCCTTGAATGATAAATGCGCCCTTCGCCTGGGTTCCGGCCAGACTCAGACCGACAACGGCGTTTTGAGCCTTTGTCGGATCAATCCCGGTTTTCGTAATAAATTCCTGAATCTCTTTCGCCAACCTGTCCAGGCCCATAATGCTGACGCCGGCCATGCGAGGCAAGAGATCATTGAATGCTCGCCTTGCATCAATCAGCGCGATCAAATCTGACGCGGGTAATAGACCGATCAACTCGTCTGTGGTCGTTGCCTTCGCTGATAACGACACGGCTCTTGACGCTGTTGTCTCAGTCGAAGCCACACGTCTTTGCTCAGCCGATTTCGCGTTTGTGCCCCCGACCGCGGTTGTATATATCAACCATAGAACCAATGCGATATTGAAAAACTTTCGCATAACGTCTCCCTTAAAATAATAATGTTCCAATCAATCCTTCTTCCCATTTTATCACCTGAGAAGTCGGACTTCTGAGGATGATCCAGGCATAAGCATTGCCCTCATGACATTACGAAATCTCAGGTCAACCAGGATGCAGATCTTATACGGGGTCGCCTCAGTATAGTTGACACACCATATGCTTCGCAGTAGCTTCTGATAGATGCGCGGCAATTATATCAATAAAGTTAACAGATCGCTGCTGAAAGAGGTCGACCGGGATGACAGGTCAAATGAGCGGGTCACAGATCAAAGAGCACATATGGCTTGTCGCGCTCTACGAACAGGAAGCGCGTGCCGATGAACTGCTCGAACGATTGGACGCGATTGGCGTAGACACCAGTGAAGCGACGACCGTCCGTGTCGAAATTGACGACCAACTGCGCGCCGCTAGATACACACCTCTGCCTCGGACCTCACCGCTGTCGCCCGTGACGCGGAGTTGGGTCACCGGGGCTCTGATCGGTGGCGCGATCTCACTGCTCTTTGGCATCGTCTTATATTCACTGGGATTGCTCTCACTTCAGGTCGTCGAAGGACTTTTCAACCATGCGATTCTCTTCGTCATTATCGGTGCAGCATTCGGAGCCGCCATCGGGATGATCATCGCCTCAGCCAACCAACGGAGGAAAACCAGTTCTCCCCTTACCAAGATTCAGCAAGTGAGGAGCGAAGGATTCCTCGTCGCTGTCAAAATGCCTCCCCTACTCGCCGAACAAGCCGAAGAAATAGCCCGTGGTTTGGGCGCAAAAGAGATTCTTTTATGAGGAATCACTTATTCCAGAAATTATTAATATCGCGACACGATGTACGGCAACCTTTCAGTGGTAATGTTGAATCATTAAGGTGACATTTGCGAAGAATAGAGCAACCAAAAATGGTCGCCACATATTTAGGAGGAGGGAGAAATGAGAGCTGAGTGAATTTCACTGCGATGTAACACTCAGCTCTCAGTATTTTTTATGATCTATGACGTTATTGTGATTGGAGCCGGTCCAGCCGGTTCAACGGTTTCAACTTTTCTCGCGCAAAACGGCCATCGAGTCCTACTACTCGAAAAGAGTCGTTTTCCACGTGAGAAACTCTGTGGAGAATTCATCACGCCCGAATGTTTAGACATCTTTGAACGCCTGAACCTGCGCCAGCGATTATTTAGCGCGGGGGCGCAACTCATCGATAAATGGAGATTGTTCACTCCTGATGGACATAGTATTGAAGTGCCGTTGGAATGGATCGCTAATGGCCACTCACACGCAATCTGCCTGACGCGCGCTCGGATGGATTTGATCCTGCTCGAGAGGGCGCGTGAGGCCGGCGTTGAGGCGCGCGAAGGTTTTCAAGTCTCGCCGCGTTTTCATGCCGAAAATGACCTTAAATTTATCGAAGGCAAAGCTGACGGCGAAACTATCGAGCGCTTCTCTGCCCGCATTGTGATTGACGCTTCAGGCCGTAATAGCCCCTTTTCAACCCCGGCTCAGCAACCCGATTCTCGATTTAAGGGCTCAAGATTATTTGGTTGCAAAGTGTTTTTGCGCGGCGTAGAAGGTTTGGATGGAAGCGGCGAATTATTCTTCTTCCGCGATGGATATGGCGGGATTTGCAATGTTGAAGGCGATCGCACAAACCTCTGCTTTCTAACTACTGAAGAGACGCTGCGTCAGGCGAGGGGCGACCGTGAGAAGCTGCTCGATTTGACTATGCGTTCAAACCCTGCCGCGCGGCGAAGATTGAAAGGCTCCATCATCGAGGGCGAGTGGCACGGAACGGGGCCTATCATTTATGGCCGAAATCGTTCTACCCCGGGATTGCTCGCAATCGGCGACGCCAATGCTTTCATCGATCCCTTCACCGGCAGTGGCATACTCCTTGCCCTGACGAGTGGCGAGTTAGCCGCAAAGGTAATCAATGAATCTCTTGCTGCCGGCGTAAATGATCTTGGTGCCATTGCGAAACGCTACAACATACTTCATCGCGCACGATTCGGTTTGAGATTTCAAGCTTGCGCATTGCTGCGCAGCCTCGTGTTCAAACCACTGGCGCGCAACGCGCTTGCTTCCCTCCTGGCGCGTCACCATTCCCTCATGAAGATCATCACACTGAGCACACGGCAACAAGGGGGCTTATTCTCGGAATGAAATAAAAAGAGAAAACGGAAGAAACGGAAAAGATGCTAGATGCTGGATGCTGGATGCTAGGACGCTCACCTAGCATCCAGCATCTAGCATCTATAGCCTTCAAGAAAATGATCTTCCTTCTAGAGCGCCAACGGCGCGAAAGATAATAGCCAGGGGTGAAGCGAAGCGGAGCCCCTGGAAGATGTTCAGGTGAGCATCAAGCCCTGAAGGGGCGTCATC
>JAKEHZ010000186.1 GCA_022614735.1 Acidobacteriota bacterium
GGAAATAACGGAACAAACGGAAAAATCCCAGAGAATTTCCGTTTGTTCCGTTATTTCCGTTTGTTCCGTTTTCCCTCTTCATCTCTCTTGACTGAACGCTCAGATTGAAAACGCTATAAGAACACAAGAGGAGAAAAGTCATGGCATTACGTATTGGCGAAATCGTACCTGATTTCACGGCGGACACGACCGAGGGACCAATCAATTTTCACGAGTGGATTGGCAATAACTGGGCTATTCTATTTTCGCATCCGAAGAATTTCACTCCCGTTTGCACTACCGAGCTTGGCTATATGGCGGGACTCAAACCCGAGTTCGAAAAGAGAGGCGTCAAGGTTCTCGGGCTGAGTGTCGACACAGTGGACTCGCACCATAAGTGGGCAGAGGACATCAAGGAGACGCAGGGGAATGCGCTCAACTTTCCCGTGATCGCCGACCTCGACCAAAAAGTCGCAAGGCTCTACGACATGATCCACCCCGAGGTGAGCGACATTTTCACCGTGCGTTCGGTCTTTGTGATTGGCCCGGACAAGAAAGTGAAAGCGATGATCACCTATCCGGCGAGCACCGGTCGCAACTTCGACGAGATTTTGCGCCTGGTGGACTCTGTCCAACTGACTGCCAAGCACAGTGTGGCGACTCCTGTGAATTGGAAGCAGGGCGAGGATTGCATCATCGTCCCCGCTCTCTCCGATGACCAGGCGAAGGAGAAATTCCCCGGCGGCTGGAAGACACTCAAGCCGTATCTGCGCATCGTGCCGCAGCCCGGGAAGCAATAGGCAGAAGGAATAAATCAAAAGGCAAAAGGCAAAAGTTAAAAGGCAAAAGTTCAGAACTTTCTTCTTTGAACTTTCTTCTTTATTTTTGCCTTTTGCCTTTTGCCTTTTGATTTCTCAAACAGTCTTCGTCACTTTCGACAGCAGTCTTGGTTTATCGGGACTCAAGCCCTTCGTCTCGGCCAGCAATGCGGCGAAGAGTTGCGCGGGTATGATATAAGGGATTGGTGAAAGAATCTCACTGATGCGTGTCGGAATTTTGAGCGCGCGTGTTCCGGCTTTGAGCGCTGATGATTCACTTGATATCACCACGGTCTCTGCGCCGATTTCATTCAACTTGCCCAATAAATCATTCATCCCTTTCAATGTCGGGCCAGGCGGCGCGAAGAGGAAGACGGGGAAACCTCGGTCCACCATTGCAATCGGCCCGTGCAGAAAATCTGCGCCGGAAAATCGCTCAGCTACAACATAACAGGTCTCCATCAGTTTGATCGCAAATTCATAAGCGTTGGCGTAATTCAAGCTGCGACCAACGACCACACAATTCTCCATATATGCATAGCGCTCGACCACTTCCTCAACGCGAGGACGAAGCTTGAGTGATTCTGCGGCGAGATCGGGCAGCCGTTCGACATCTGCCTGTTTCCTGCCGTCGCTCAGCGAGCGCGCGAGCAGATGAAGGATGAGCAATTGTCCCGTATATGTCTTTGTCGCAGCGACGCTGCGCTCGTGCCCGACGTGAGTCAAAAATGTCTCGCCGGCAACCTCCGCCATTGTTGATCTAGCCTCGTTCGTGATCGCGAGCGTCTTTGCGCCGCAACGTCTTGAATTATCAAGCACGAGGTTGATGTCAACGCCTTCGCCTGACTGCGAAATTCCGATAACGAGCGTATCGCGAAAATCCAGCCTTGCTTTGTAAAGTGTGTGAATCGCCGGAGCCGCCAGAGAGACCGGAATGCCTGTGGTCATCTCAAGCAAGTAGCGGCCGAAGAGCGCGGCGTTGTCCGAACTGCCACGCGCGACGAGTACGATCAGCCGTGGGCGGTGTTCTTTCAATTTAGCGGCGAACTGTGCGATCTTCTTTGATTCTCTTTTGATTGTGCGCTCGATAGCAGATGGCTGCTCTTCGATTTCCTCAAGCATCAAGGACATAGGCGAGGGGCATTCCTCCGTTATAACTGGTAATCGATTTGAGAGGGAGCTCTGCATTTAATCGTGGAGAGCGATTTAATGAAGGGAAGAAGAGATAACGGAACAAACGGAAATAACGGAACAAACGGAAATTCTCTAGGATTTTTCCGTTTGTTCCGTTATTTCCGTTTGTTCCGTTTTCCTTCTTAGTCTTGGCATAGTGCCCTCCACGGTTAACTGCGGAGCTACCATTTGAGAGAAACTGGGAGAGAATACGGCTTATTTCGCTTGTTTCGTATTCTCCTCTTCTCTTCTCGTAACACCACTGCTCTGGAAAGTGTCTTGCACGCGCTCGATGAATTGCGCCAGTTCGCCACGCAACAGGCCGCGTTCTCTGGTCCCACTGATAGCTTCGAGCGCAGATTGGAGCTCGGCCAATTTTTGCTCAGTCAATTCGCGATCATTCCCACTGATCCTGCCCTGCTTGTCGTTCTCGTTGAACAACGGCTCGAATGGACCCTTGCCGCTTCGGCAATCGCCGAGAAGTTGCGACCAGGCTCGGACACCTGCGCGAGCGCGCTCGTCATAAAGCAGATTCAGCGCGCTGTCCCACGCGCGATCGGGATCGTAACTGCGCCCGTACCACGCACGCTCGGAGGCTTTCACAATCATTAAATTCGTAACCTGCAATTGACTTTTTGCGGCTGCCAGATAACCGATCGAATTTTCATCAGATATCGATGAATTGGCGCGTTCCGGACCAAGACACATACGCCACTTTTCGCTTACCTCATCAACTACATTGGTAACAATTATCGGGCGACGATTGATTCTGACGGCCAGTTCACTCAGGTTTAGGTCTGTGGTTCCACTGTTAAACAGGATTTGAATATCCGGCGCGATTGCGCCCGAGATTTCCTTCAGGTATTCAAGATTAAATGCCGTTCCCGCAACCAGCTTCGGCCAGACCGATAATTCAATATCGCCTGACCGCTTCAGATGTTCGCGAACCCGATTGATGAGGCGAGATTGCGCGGAGATGATCTTTTTCACACCCTCGCTGCTATTACTGCCCTGCAGCTTCTCCGGCTTATTATCGAAATAGATGGTGAAGCGGCGAACCCCGAGCGATGTCAACTTATCCAGCCGGCTGCCAATCGAGATGAAGTTTTGATCATTTAAATCGGAAATTGAAGGGCCCGGGCTGATTCCAAAAACTAATTGCACAAAGTTCTCATCTGCAACACGCAGCAACTCCCTGACCTTTTCAACTTCTCTGTCTGTCTGTCCTTCGCGCCAGCCCGCTTCATTCTTTGGGACGTAGTAGTAGCGATTCATCCGCACACGGCCTAGAGATCGTAAGAGCCCCATTCGATCACGGTGCGACCAATCGGAAAACCATTCGATGATCCCGCGCTGCGCTATTGCCGGCTTCTCGTTTATCTGAAAATCCTGAGCGAGCTGTCCGTTGACTCCCATCTGCTCGAGTTTGCCGAGCGCATAAAACGCGGATTGAGGTGTTGTCGCAGTAATTTCGATGCGGCGAATGTTCCGCGATCGTTTACTGATAATCGAGTAGCTTTGCTGCAAATCAAGCTGTGTGCCGGATTGAGATGCAATCTTGATGGCCATCGCAACAGAATCGCCATCAGTTTTGAAACCCGGCCAGTCAATCGCATTCCAGCGTCGCCCAATACGTTCGTCCAAGCCATCTGTAACTAGTTCCCACAACTTTTGCGATCGCAACTGCGGCACAGGATCGTTACCCAGATAGACGATATAGACCGCAGGCTTGATCTCCGCATCGACGCCCTGTGGCGAGTCGGCCCGCGAATACAAGCGCAATAACAATCGCTGCATCAGACGAACTTCGAATTGTGCGCGCTCGCCATTACTCAGAAGAAACGTGTGGATATTTCGTTTGAACTCATTGAAAAGCTCATCGGCCAGCGGCCTCATTTGATTGAGCGTATTTGCCTCGACTGCCTCCATGTTCGCGCCTGGCTTGAGCGACTCCGGATTGAGCTGTTCCTGTAGTTTAGGCCGAATATGAAAAGGGAAGGCCCAATCTGTCAGATAACGGCTCAGAAGTAGACTCACTTGTGCTCGATCAAACCGGCTCACACGATCGAGATCATCACGAAGAAACCTGATCGTGGCAATAAATGACGAGGAATGCACGAGCGCGCGAGTAAGAGCCTCTCCCGGCCCCTCGTTTACCGGATCGGACGAAGCATAAGAGGACAATTTGTCGAGCAGTTTACGACGGCGTAATTCAGCCATGAGCGCATCCTTGCTCTCGCCCGTTTCCGAAAGGTCAACCATCGCGATCCGCACATTTTTGTCGATCGTTTGAGCGATTGTTTCAACCAATGCGACGCGCTCCGTCTCCCGTGTCTGCGTGGAATGGATAAACAGGAGAAGATCGACGCTTCTCGCACCCTGGGATGTCTGCTGCAGTTCGATTCCACCCACTTTTTTAATCCTATCGCTGATCAGCTGATGAAGCGGTAAAGAGGAGCCACTTACAACCGAGTCACGCCCGGCGCTCGAAGAATAGACCGGCAGAATCCTGGGAGCGAAGCCAAAGCGTTGATTGATCATTCTCACCAGCAAGGTACTGGTCGCCGAATCAGGTCCATCATTGAACGCGATTCTGTTTGAGAGCTTGCGCAATGTGATCTCATCCTTCAGCTTCGTCAGCAGCGTTTGTTGCCGGCCATCGCGCAGATTGCCGCGATAGCTGATTATTAAGAAATCGAGTAGCCTCTCAGCAACTAATCCATCCGCAATTTGAATGATTTGATTCGACGAATCGGCGAGAGTAATGGAGCCGTAGATGGGGATCCCGGGCCTCTGCGAGCGAATCTGTTTGATCAACTCCAGACTGTCCCGCCCGTTTCCCGGGGCCACCTTGCCTGAAACCGCATCCAGCGAAATAATCGCGCCATCAGTATCATCATAATCAACGCTCTTCGCCCATGCGGTTAGCTTCTCGACATCACCAAGAAGTCTCGACGGAGGTGTGATCAGGTCGTGGTCAGCAACCTCTGCGATCATGCGCGGTTGCTGCAACGATGATGGTCGCTCATCGATTGGTATCAACAGAAATTTGCCAGCGAAATAATTGCGTTCCACCGGCCTCAGCCTTGGGCGGCGTTGAGCAAAGACGAGAGTCGAAGAGCAGATTGCGAGCAGCAGGAGAAGGACAAATAATCGCCTGAAACCATACCGCGCGCAGAAGCAAGCAGCAGGGTGCGAGGCCAGTCGCTCGCTTCTGCGCGTGGTAGGTTTATTTTGCCTGTCTCGTCTTCTCATCTACTCTCTTCAGAAAAGCAGTTTTCAGTTGTAACTGCTCAGCCCCTGAGCCTGCGGAGCAGGCCTAAAGAATTTAGCACCGGGTGGAGCGAAGCGGAACCCGGTGACAAAGATCATCATGAATGGTAGCCGGCGTAGCCGGCGATAGAATCACTAACGGCTCAATTCAACCCTCTATCGCCCGCTACGCGGGCTCTCTCGCTTGCCTTCTGATACCCCGGGTTCCGCTTCGCTCCACCCGGGGCTATCATCTCGTGGCCTGCTCCGCAGGCCATCGCCGGCAGTGGCTGAATAGTTACTTTCAGTTTTCAGTTTTTTAGTAAAACGCGAACTGAAAACTGAAAACTGAAAACTGAAAACTGCTTTTCAATTCCGCGGGCGCGTACGGCGAGGCGATTGGCCGGCCGACACTCCTGCTTTGAGACGTTGAAACTCGTCCGTGTTGGAGATGCCACGTTGATCGGTGCCCGCCATGTGTTGATTAATTTCGCGACGGGTATTTGCCGCACGCTCGGCCGGGGGTGGATGGCTCGCCAGAATCGAGCCCAGCGCATCCGGCTGGCTGCGACTGACCTCGTTGAGCAATTCGAACATCTCGATCATGCCGCCTGTGTTGTAACCCGCGCGTTCGATATTGTAGAGCCCCAGGTAATCGGCTTCGCGTTCCGCATCGCGGCTATGTTTCATCAAATAACCGCCGGCAATCAAATTGCCGGCGAGCTCACCGACGCCGGCGCCAGTGTTCCCACCGAGAACTGCGCCGGCAATCTGTGCAAGGCCTGCAAGCGCGCCGTATTTCTGCGCTCGTTTTACGTTCTGAAGCCCGTGCCGCCCAACAATGTGTCCAATCTCATGGCCGAGCACGCTGGACAGCTGCGCCTCGCTTCTCGCCTGGGCGAGCAATCCTGTATGGACGTAAACCTGCCCGCCAAGGGTCGCAAACGCATTGATTGATTTATCGTCAACGACATAGAAGCGCCATGGTATATCAGGCCGGCCCGAATTTTGCGCCAGTCTCTGGCCGATCGTGTTGATGTAACCATTCAATGGGCTATTTTGTATCAATCGAAATTTCTGGGTAATTTGCTTATGAACCTCTCCAGCCAGTTTAAATTCGTCTTCTTCGGAGAGATAACCTCTGTTCGAATATTTCTGGTCGCGGAATTTGTCGTAGGGGTTTTGTTGAGCAACTACCGAGATGAAGAGCGCTCCGGCTATCGCGACTGCCAGAGTCCGATGCCAGGCGAATAAGATCCTCATTGCACATCCTCCAATTTGGTATTTATTGAGAGCAGTGAAATCGCATGGGGCAATGTGCGTATAATTGCGGCCAGATTTTCCCGGGCGCCCCGCACGCTGCCCGGGAGATTGATAATTAGCGTTCGCCCCCTGGCCCCGCAGATCGAACGCGAGAGCGCAGCCAGTGGTGTGATTTTCAAACTTTCGGCGCGCATCAGCTCTGCCAGCCCGGGCGCTTCGCGTTCGATCACATCTCTTGTCGCTTCCGGAGTCACGTCGCGGGGCGCCAGCCCGGTCCCTCCTGTCGTGACGATCAGATTGGCAACGCCTGTGTCGGCGTAATGCCGCAGTCGCGCCGCAATCTCCTCGCGGTCGTCCGGTAAAATTTCGGTCGCGACGACTTCGGCTTTGAGCGATTTCAGTTCGGATACAACCGCCGGTCCCGACAAATCTTCGCGCTCACCGCGCGCCGCTGAATCACTGATGGTTAAAACCACCGCTTTGATCACTGCCTCGTTCGTTGATGACATAAGGGGTATTGAAAGTGTAATTCTACATCGAAGGGGATTCAATACAACGGCGTCGTACCAGCGACATGGAGAAGTATTGTTCTCGAGCGCTATGACAATTGGTGGGGACAATTCTCTTGTACGCTAGCGTACATTTCTACTATACACTGCCCTGGCCGCTGAGCTAGTGGCCAAATTGACCTCTCGACATCGGGATCGGACTACAGAGCCTTCCTTGTGCCGTCTGTGTTGCTTTAACAACGCGACTGACAAAAGGAGTCCA
>JAKEHZ010000187.1 GCA_022614735.1 Acidobacteriota bacterium
AAACGGAACAAACGGAAATAACGGAACAAACGGAAAAATCCTAGAAAATTTCCGTTTGTTCCGTTATTTCCGTTTGTTCCGTTTTCTCTCTTCATCTCTCTTGACTGCACACTCAGATTGAAAACGCTATAGATACGCAATACGTTATGGCATCGAAATCAAGAGATCTTTCCCGAAGCTGAACTGCACACGCTTGCGCGTCCGCATCGCTTTCGAGGCGGTTTGGGAAAGCGCAGTCACAAGGATTGGCATCGCAATGGTCGCATCGCACCGCACAGTCACTGAGCGCGCATTCTTGGTGAGCCTGCCGAATGCCTGCGCCTGATCGAATTCGGCGCCGGAGTACCCACCGTAATCAGCGGTGTCGGCCACGATTTGCACGGCGTATTTGTGACCGCGGACGGTATTGTGCAGCATCGCAGCCGCGGTTTCGCTTTGTTGGATGAAAGTCTTGGTCGTGCCACCGCCGAAGTAAACAACGCCGGTCGAACGCGACTTAGCGACTATCTGGGCCATATCGACCACATCCTGAATGACATCGAATTGAAATTGATTCTTTTTCTCAATCCGGCTGATGCCAATGGCGACGCCGAAGGCGCTGTCAGTGATTGCCGGGCAGAATATCGGCACGCGCGATTTGAAAGCCGATGTGAGAATGCCATCTTCGGTGGCAATCTCGCTCAGTTCGCGTCCGAGCAGATGCAGGAACTCGCGTGTCGAGTAAGGATGGGTATTGTCGAGCTGCGCGGCGAAACCGCCGATCCACTCGTTGGCTTCGCGAAACTCCTCTTCTGACGCGAATGTATCGTAGATGCGGTCAACCTTCTCTTCCAGCAACTCCATGTCACTCAGCTTCGGGTCGCCGATGTAATGATGGCGTCCTAAGGTCTCGTGCAAATCATGAAAGATGTTTGCTCCAGTGGCAACGAGCACGTCGATGCAACGGTTCTTGATCAGATAGGCGACCAGGCGACGCATCCCAGCCGGAACGAGCGCGCCGCTCAAACCCATCATGACTACAGCATTCTCAGAGAGCATCTGCAGCCAGATTTGATGGGCAATCGCGAGATTACGGCCCTGGAACGAGATGTGCTCCATCTTGTCCAGCAACCCGGGCACACTGCGGTCGCGGTCGATTTGAAGTGGTTGAGTGGGTTTAGTTAGGTACTTAGCTCCCTTGATTCTTCGGATCATTGGTTCTCAGTTTGGCTGACCACAGGAGTCTTAATCTCAAATCGGTCATTCGATTTTGAGATCATCATTTCCGCCCGTTCGGATCTAGATACGTATAGCCCGAGTAATGGCTCTCGTATTCTTCTACCAAGCGGGTTGACTGCTCTTCGGTCAGATTTCCTTTCTTGATCTGTCTCTTGAGTAAGGTACGGAAGCCTTCTTGCAGAAAGTCCCTTTCGTATCTGGCATAGGAGAGCATGTCTCCCACCTGTGAACCGGGGATAATGCGGCTGATGTGATATTCGCCCTCCCCATCTATAATCACGTGCGCCTCATTGGTTGTGCCAAAGAGGTTGTGGAAATTGCCCATCACCTCCTGATAAGCGCCAATCAACATCATCGCCAGGTAATACGGCTCTCGGTCTTTGAGGTCGTGAACTTCCAGGACCTCCTTCACGTCGTGCAGATCAACGAATTTGTCGACGACGCCATCCGAGTCACAGGTAATGTCGACGAGGGTTGCAGTGTCGGTCGGAATTTCATTGAGCTTGTGAATAGGGATTATGGGGAAGAGTTGGTCGATTGCCCAGTGATCAGGTACGGAACGGAACACCGAGAAATTACAGAGATATTTCGCGGAGAGCAGCTTGCGCAGATCGTCAAATTCTTCCGATTTGAATTGCGACAGCTTCGCGAAGTTGTTGGCCTTGTCACAAACCTCCCAAAAAAGAGCCTCACCTTTCGCGCGTTCCTCGAGGCTGATGAAGCCCAGATCGAAGAGCGTGAAGAGTTCTTCCTTGTGTTCCAGTGAGTCGTGATAGTACTCAAGGAAGTTCTTCGAATTCATTGTCTTGTAGAGGTCGTAGAGCTCGAGGATCACCGGCGGCTCATCCTCGGAGAGATTGATGTTCTTAATTCCCTGAACGGTCTCGATCTCATCAATGATGTCGGTGATGAGCATCCCGTGATAGGCGACGAGGATGCGCCCCGATTCGGTGATCACGTTCGGTTCCGAGACATTCTCTTCTTCGCAGACGCTCTTGATCGTGTAGATTACGTCGTTGGCGAACTCCTGCATCGTGTAGTTCGCCGATGATTCGAAACTCGTCTTGCTGCCGTCGTAGTCGACCCCGGCGCCCCCGCCGACATTGAGGTGGTCAACGTCGATGCCCATCTTGCGAATCTTGGCGTAAACTCGCGCAGCCTCTTTGACTCCCGCTTTGACGCGCTTGATCTGCGTGATCTGTGAGCCGATGTGGAAATGCAAGACGCGTAAGAGGTCGATCATCCCGGCGTCGGCCAGCATCTTGATCGCCTGGAGCACTTCGGATGTCGTCAGTCCGAACTTCGACTGCTCGCCCCCTGATTTCTCCCATCGCCCTGAGCCGCGTGTATATAAACGGACGCGCACTCCAATCATCGGCCGCACTCCGCTGGCAATGGCGCGATCAATAACTTTCCCCAGCTCATTGAGTTTTTCGATGACGATGACGACGTTTTTTCCCGCTTGAGCACCGACGAAAGCGAGATCGATGAAGTTGTCGTCCTTGAACCCGTTACACACGAGCAACGAGTCAGGGGCCTGATCCAATGCGATGGCCGCATACAGTTCCGGCTTGCTTCCGGCTTCCAGACCGTAGTTGTATTTCTTCGCTTCTTCGAGGTAAGCCTCGATTACCTGTCGCCGTTGGTTGACCTTCATCGGGAAGACAGCAAGGTGTTCGCCTTTGTACTCAAATTCTTTCATCGCCGCGCGGAAGGACTGGTTCATCTTGCGAACCTGGCTGGCGAAGATCTGTGGGAACCGGAGCAGGATCGGTAGCTTGACGCGTTTAGCAATCAGCTCATCCAGGAGTTTCTTGATATCCACGCTCCGCGGGTCGCCCTCAGCCGGATGGACGACTAAATGGCCTTGCGAATTGATGCCATAATAGCCGGCGCCCCAGTTCTCGATGCCGTAGGTCTGAGCAACCTCAGCGATGGCTGATTTCATTTTTGCCTGTCTGTTGACCTCCCTCAAATGGAATTTTTGATGACGAGAGATAAACCATCCGTAAGCTGTTTTTATTCGCTCTCAAAACACACTAACTCTTTGATGATCCGGCCTAAGCAGGCCTTCTCCTATACGTTTCTGATGCGGAAGCTGTAGTTATCTAATGAGAGGCGGACTGTAGCAGATTGGGGGGGTGCTGTCAAAAACTATTTTTTAAGGGTAGGACCAGGCTAGATTGCAGAGAAGAGAGGGGATGCGCCCGCGGCAATCATCCGCCTCGAAGCGATTTTCAGGGGCCCTGGTATATCAAGATGCGCTTGCCGCGGCTGCCCAGTTTGCGGCCTATGAGTGCGCCGCCGACTGGTAACCCGGCGATCGCAGCCACTACCCCTACATTGGTGCCCTGACAATTGCCACAAGGTCTATCTACTTGTGAGGTAATAATGGCCAGGGCAGTGAACAAACCGAGCCCGGCGCCGATACCCGCAAAC
>JAKEHZ010000188.1 GCA_022614735.1 Acidobacteriota bacterium
AGAGGAACTTTCATTATCAAATCCGCAATCCGCAATCCGCAATCCGCAATCATTATATCCTCCTTCGGCGCGCTTCGTTGCGGCGCATCCTCAGTGTAGCATCTTTTTTAATGAATCGATCCATAAGTAAATAAAGCAGGATTGAGGCAATGAGATTGGCGAATAGCCCGAAGACGATGGCGGGGGCAACAGTTCGACCACCGGCCAGGACTGGGAGTTCGATCTTGAGCAGCCAGTAAAAGAAGAAGCGAACGACTGTGTCGACGACGCTGGCTGCTGCTACGGCCAGGATCCTCACCAGCAGATTATCGACTACGATGAAGGTCGCAATGCGGTGACTGATATAGGCAGCAAGCACATACGCAAAACCACTCACGCCGATAGCTTGCCCGCCGGAGAATGAATCGTGGATTATCCCAGCCGCCGTGCCGGTCAACAAAGACTTAATCGGATCGCGCTGCAACCCAACGTAGACCGTTACCAGCATGAGCCAATCGATGCGCCCCAGCCACTGTCCCAACGATTGAGGGAATTGCTGGACGAGCGTGGTTTGTAAGAAAGCGGCTACAAGTAAGCAGCCCAAGATTTTCAGCGTCGAACCGCGAGATTCTTTCTCCAACGATGCTATTCCGTAGAGCTCAAACTCTCATTTTTCAATTTCAAGCTTAGCGCCTTATTCGATCAGGCGCTTTATCCTGCTTCTTTTGTTCACTTGTCAATTCATTATCCTGCTGGCGGATCTGATTCGGTTGAACTGCCAATACCGATACGGTCTCGAGCTTTCCCAGAGGCGCGGCAGGCTCGAGATCAATTACCTGCAGCACGACCGTAGATCCGCTATCTGATTTTTTCACACGACCGATTAATAAACCTTTCGGATAAATTCCATCCTGCCCTGAAGTAATCACCTGCTCACCGTTTTCAACCTTCCCCGGTGGGGAAATAAACCTGAATTCGCAAAGATAATCTTTCTTTCCTTTCACGACTCCAAGGAAACGGCTCTCCTCTGTCTGTCCGATGATCGCGCCTGCGCCATGCTTTTCGTCTGTGATCAACAGAACCTGTGCAGACAGCGGCCAGGAGTTAATGACACGGCCGACCAGCCCTTCCGCCGTCACGACAGGCTGGTCTTTGATGACGCCGCTGCTCAAGCCTTTGTCAATGAAGATCGTGTCGAACAATTTATTAGCGTCTCGGCCTATGACGCGCGCCTGCTGACCTTCAAACTTGTTGGCGGTTTGCCATTCCCGAAGAGCATCGACTCGCTCCAGCAGTTTGAGTTTTTCGCGCAAATCTCTGTACTGCGTCTCCAACTCCGCGCGCTCGGCCCGCAGTTTTTCGTTCTCCAAACGCGCGTCTTTCATGGAGAAGTAGGTGGTCCACCAATTTTTGACCGAGCCGGTCGAGTAAGCCACTCCGGATTGGAAGGGCGCCATGATCGTCATCAACCCCACCTGAATAATCCAGAGGTCCGGCCGGCCAGGGGTACGATTGAGAGACACTGCAATCAAATGCACAGCTAACAATATCCCCAGTAGCCAGGTGGGATTCTTTTTGGCTTTTCCTTTGGCCTTGTCTGCAAGCGACACGGAAATCAATTCGCAGTTCACAGCTCGCAGTTCGCAGTTCGCTGTCCGCCATCAGGTTCTTCTTGCCCCTCCTGCGAACTGCGAACTGTGAACTGCGAACTGCAAACCAGTTAAGATGGCAACGTAGCGCCGTCCCAACGTACGCGGCGCAGCAAATCGAAGTCCGACAACATCGCGCCTGCACCGAGCACGACGGATGAAAGCGGGTCTTCTGCCATTGACACGGGCAAGCCCGTCTCTTGCATCAAGCGCACATCGAGTTTCTTGAGTAATGATCCGCCCCCAGTGAGCACTATGCCCCGATCAACAATATCGGCTGACAGCTCCGGCGGTGTACGTTCAAGCGCAACGCGTACCGCGTTGATAATTGTCGCGACCGAATCAGCCAAAGCCTCGCGAATCTCCCCATCGGTCACCGTGATCGTCTTTGGAATGCCCTCGATCAGGTTGCGACCCTTGATCTCCATGCTCTTTGGTTCATCGAGCGGCGCCGCAGAACCGATCTCCATCTTAATCTGTTCGGCAGTGCGTTCACCGATGAGCAGGTTGTACTTGCGCTTGATGTACTGTGTGATGGACTCGTCCATCTCGTTACCGGCAACCCGGACGCTCTTCGAATAGACGATGCCTGAGAGCGAGATCACGGCTATATCGGTCGTTCCACCGCCAATATCAACGATCATATTGCCGTGTGGCTCGGTGATCGGGAGACCGGCTCCAATGGCAGCCGCCATTGCTTCCTCGACCAGATAGACTTCAGATGCTTTAGCCCGGTAAGCGCTGTCTTCGACCGCGCGCCGCTCGACCTGCGTGATCTCTGATGGAATGCCAATGACGATGCGCGGGCTCACCCACTGTTTGCCGTTATGCGCCTGCTGGATGAAGTACTGGAGCATCTTCTCGGTCACTTCAAAATCTGCGATTACACCATCCTTCATCGGGCGGATGGCGACGATGTTGCCCGGTGTGCGGCCCAACATCTCCTTGGCTTTGTTGCCGACAGCTTCGACTTTGTGAGTGACTTTGTTAATTGCAACAATCGAGGGTTCTGAAACAACGATGCCCCGACCACGAGCAAAGACCAGAGTATTCGCGGTACCGAGGTCTATCGCCAGATCACTGGAAAACAGACTGAAAATTGAACGTAAATTCATTTAAAATGAACCGAAACCCTTCCCCAAAATCGACCTCTCTCCTCCAACGGATTAGAGATCGTTTGAGCATATCGCAAAAAGAACGCTAAATGAAGCAGTGAGCTACGAACCCTGCTGAAAAGCTCTGACAGCGAGACTCTCAGCCTCCAGTCACTCTCGCGCTGATTCTTCCACTGTGTTCATCAAAAGCCTGACCTGGCTGAGAACTCTATCTTGTTCGTGGAAAAACGCCCGGCGGTGCGAAGTCAGTGCCGATGTGCTATCTGTTGTTGAGGGGGGATGATTCTTCACTACATTCCGGCACCAGCCGGAAGATGAAATGCAGCAGTGAGATCGTCTCAACCGTTGTAGGCGGGCATAACTTCGGCCTCAAACCCCGCTCATGAAATACTGTCGTTGGCGGTCTTCAGCCTATCATTGATTTTGCTGAAAATTTGGCTGATGCTGGTTCCCATAGCCGTCAGCACAAAAACAGCTGCCGCACCGATCAGCACCAGCAACAACGAATATTCCACTATATCTTGCCCCTCTTCATTCCTGAAAAACTCCACGATTGACCCTTTAACCATTGATATCCTCCTAGATAATTTTCTAGATAATTTTCTAGATAATTTTTCTCGATGGCTCGCCAAAATTCACTAATCCCTCGTTGCCCTGTCTGCTGATGCGACGGCCTGATATTCTGTTCTATGTGAGGGGTTGGCGAACCTACTAACACCGTAAACAGGGCAGGTTGATTACCGTTCCCCTCTCTCGGGGAAGAGCAGTCTCGCCTGGGATATAGTAGAGCCAGCACAGGACAGCAGCATTACCTTCCGAGCCATGCAGACCTGTAAGCTAGCACAGCCTGCAAATTCTTTTCAAGTTGAAAGTTCTCTGTAATCAAGATCTTCACAGCTTTTTCGCGCTACCCTGGACGACAGTGCTGTTGTTGATCTGGATAAAGTGGACTTCGCGCCCGCTGTTTGAAAGGCAATTCCAAATAATGCTGTCTGACGCTTCATATATTTTCCTCCCGCGTGCGAGAGACAGAAGAGAGAAAACGGAACAAACGGAAATAACGGAACAAACGGAAAAATCCAAGAGAATTTCCGTTTGTTCCGTTATTTCCGTTTGTTCCGTTTTCTCTCTTCTGTTTCTCGCACGGTACGGTCATTGCTGGCACCGCATCCGCCTCCACCTGGCGTCTCAATCACAATGCGGTCGCCACGTTTGGCCGAGATCGAGAATTTTCCCGGAAGTTTCCTGCGCTTCTTGTCTCCGCTGATCAACTCTGCACTACCTCTTCTCCCTTCCCCGCCTCCCATCAACCCGTAAGGCGCAAATCTGCGGCGGTCGGCGAGCAATGACACGCACGCATCAACCAGAAGTTCAATTTCTCTGACTACTCCATCGCCGCCACGATACTTCCCTTCCCCGCCCGAGCCCCGGCGAATCGCATAACGCCTGACGCGCAATGGATAAGCATATTCGAGCGCCTCAATCGGAGTGTTGAGCGAATTGGTCATATGTGTGTGAACTGCCGAAAGGCCATCGGCTCCGGGCCGCGCGCCCATTCCGCCTGCAACTGTTTCGTAGTAAGCGAACTCTTGGTCGCGACGCTCGTCCCATCCGCCAATGGTCAAATTGTTCATCGTGCCCTGTGAAGCTGCCGGAATGAGTGCTGGATCAGCCTGTGACAACGCCTTTAGTAAAACGTCTACAATTCGCTGCGACGTTTCGACATTACCGCCAGCGACGGGGGCTGGCGGCAGCGCATTAATTATTGTCCCAGCCGGCGCAATCACTTCGATCGGCTCAAGGATTCCGGCGCTGGCCGGAACGTCGCCCGCGATCAAACAGCGAAAAACGTAGTAAACTGCTGAAACCGTAATCGCTTCTACCGCATTGACCGGACTGCGTACCTGGGGCGAACTGCCGTTGAAATCGACGCGCGCACGCGCGCCGCGAATTTCTACCCTCACCGAAATTCGCACCGGCTCACCCGACTCGCTTGTATCATCGAGGAAATCTTCAGCTTCGTAGCTTCCATCGGGTATCGCCATCAACGTCTGTTTCATCATTCGCGAAGCATAATCAACGAGGTGACGCGCATAATCATCCGCTTCTTTGAAGCCCGAGCGATCAACAATCTCGAGCAAACGCCGGGCTCCAACGCGCAGAGACCCGAGTTGTGCCGCAAAATCGCCTTCCCGCTCTTCGCGTCCGCGGACATTTGCCAGCAACAGATTGAAAACATCACGATCAAGCTCGCCGCCGCGCACGATCCGAACAGGCGGGATTCGAATCCCTTCCTGATAGATCTCGGATGCCGCCCCCATCGAACCCGGTGTGGCCCCGCCGATATCTGCGTGATGGGCTCGATTGGCAACGTAGAAGAGGAGAGCGGGTGAGCGGGTGAGCGGGTGAGCGGGTGAGACGGGAGCAACCATCGTCACATCCGGCAGATGAGTGCCGCCTGCATATGGATCGTTGAGGATGACGACATCGCCAGGGCACATATCACATCGTTCGATTGCGGCGCGGACAGACATCGGCATCGAGCCGAGATGCACGGGCATATGATCGCCCTGTGCAATCAGACGACCTCGACGATCAAACACGGCGCAGGAATAATCGCGTCGCTCTTTGATGTTCGGAGAAAATGCCGTGCGGCGCAGGCTCAAGCCCATCTCTTCAGCAACTGAGGAGTAAAGTGAGCGGTATATTTCGAGTTTGATGGAATCCATAAGGAAGAAATCAAAAGGCAAAAGGCAAAAGGTAAAAATAAAGAAGAAATTTCTCATGAAATCAAAAATCAAGAGGCCGGAACTTCCTTCTCTATTTTTGCCTTTTGCCTTTTGCCTTTTGCCTTTTGATTTCTTCCCTGAAGTCAAGCCTCAGATTACGCCAGCGATCTACCGATGCCCTCCATCCGGCCGGCACAAGCGTTGTCGAGCCATATTCAATGATAATTGCTGGAGTATCGATCATAGCGCCCGGTTTCAACCCTGCGCGATCATAAACCGAAACGGGCACCCGCTTCTCTCCAAGCCAGACCAGTGCGCTGCGCTGCGGCTGCGCCTCGGATCGTTGAACCCGGCCGGCGCGTTTGAGCTCCGGTTTTTCCGTGATGCCGGCGCCACGTAAACGAACGCTCACGATCTCGACGGTGCGCTGAGGATCGGCGTGCCCGTAACGTTCAAGATGAGCTTGATGAAACTTTGCCAGACAATCACCCGACGCTTCAATCTCAAGTTCGAAGGACTGTCCGCGATAACGCATCGCCATCGTCCGACTTAGATTCATCCGGGACGGCGCAAACCCTTCTGCGCGCAGATCGCGGATCGCGCGCTTTTCGAGAGCGGCCAATTGTCTCTCAATCTCCCGCGGATGACCATGTGAGTTCTCGATCGAGGTCATGACTGTACGTGAATAATCTTTGATGACATCTGCCAACAGGAGACCAAGTGCAGAGAATGCTCCCGGGTGTGCCGGAATTAATACGCGCGGGATTCGCAGTCCGCCTGCCAACGCCGCGGCGTGCAATCCTCCTGCGCCACCGAAGCTGACTAAAGTGAAGAAGCGAGGATCGTGTCCTCTTTCAACCGAGACCAGTCTCAGCGCACGCTCCATATTCGAATTGGCCACGCGAATCACACCGAGCGCAGCCTGTACGCGTGTGACGCGCTCGGAGGATGCGCGCGACATCTCGGCAGCCAGTTCATCGATCACTGCGGCAGCGCGCTCTTCATCGAGTTTAATCTGACCGCTCAACAATCCTCCGCCGGCAAAACGCCCGAGCGCCAGATTCGCGTCGGTCACGGTCGGGCGAGTGCCCTTGCCGTAACACGCCGGGCCGGGATCGGCGCCCGCTGACTGGGGGCCTACACGCAGCGCGCCGCCGGCATCAACGTGAGCGATCGAACCGCCGCCTGCGCCGACCGTGTGTATGTCAAGTATCGGCACGGCAACGGGCAAGCCCGCTATCTGCGCCTCATTAGTCGTTCGTGCCGCGCCGCGACAGAGCGCGACATCGGTGGAAGTCCCCCCCATATCGAAAGTGATGATGTCTCCTGCGTCCGCCAGCTCCGCTGTTTGCATCGCGGCAACGACGCCGCCCGCGGGTCCGGAAAGAATCGTCCTTACTGGTTCCCGCGCCGCGACCTGAGCCGAGATCGAACCGCCGGACGATTGCATAATTCGCAAGCGGCTACCTCCGCGTTTCGAGGCGTGTCGTGAAAGAGCATGGGTGAGCCCGCTCAAGTATCGGCTCACTACAGGAGCGAGGTAAGCGTTGATCACGACGGTCGAGGTGCGTTCGTATTCGCGATATTCAGGCAGGATCTGGTTGGAGATCGAGACGGGTATGTTGAGCGCTTCAAGCGCTTCAGAGACGGCTCGCTCGTGCGACGGATCGGCGAAAGAGAAGAGCAGGGAGACGGCGATCGACTCGACCTTTGCGCGTTTAAGCTTTTCCCTAAGCCATGCGAGCTCAGTCTGTTTCAAGGGCACAATCACGCCTCCATCGGCTGTAATGCGCTCTTTCAACCCGAACCGCAACTCTCGCGGCACGAGCGGATCAGGCCGAGTTACGGATAGATTGTAAAGATCGGGTCTCGCCTGCCGGCCGATCTCGATGACATCCTCAAAACCGGCAGTCGTCACGAGCGCAGTGCGCGCCCCCTTTCGCTCGAGCAACGCATTAGTTGCGACTGTGGTGCCGTGAACGATATCCATCGCAACTCGTGAGGCATCCGATTCACCGTCAATCTCATCAAAGGCTCGCGTCAACTCAATCAGGCCATCGAGGATTGCCTGCTCAGGCGCACGCGGAGTTGACGGGATTTTGAAAGTGAGCTGATGATCTTTGAAAACTGCGATGAAATCGGTGAAAGTTCCCCCCGTGTCAACACCGATGCGGAGAGAGTGAGCATTTGCGCTGCGAGTAATTTTTGTTTTTTTCATCATAATTGATCTTTTATCCAGATCACCCGGTAGCATGAAAGATTCAAATTATTCTGAAAAATAATGAAACCAAACCCGAATTCAAGCGTTTAGCTGGCTTGAGTTCGCGCGATGCGCTCGGGGCGAAAGTTGAGCTCACTGGGGAATTTTCGACGAGCGCATTGCGTTGTGTCTTGACACTTCCCGGCCTGCGTGGGGCCCTTCAGCATGGCCGGTCGTTGAATGCGTCATACCTCACATCACAGCTTGACGTAATTCAACTTCTTTATAAAAATTCAATATGCTGACTTAACTAACCCGCTGCTCGCCCCGATGGGAGTTTTTCCCAGACGAGAAAATATATCATTCGACTTCTGGCAAGTTTCACATTGCGAGATGTGCAAGGAATTTTCAAGTGCGTTTCTGGCTTTTGCCTTTCTGAGCATATCGGGCATCACTACTTATGCTCAGGATACAAAACCAGTTGTCTTCACCACCCCGTCGAAGGTTGCAATTGCCAAGCTAAGAGCCGGTGAAACTGACAGTATTTCGCTGCGGGGCAGAGCGACCTTTACCCTGACAGCGGCAAACATCGATGACACCATCACAGGAACACTCGTATACAGTGTTCCGGATGACGCGCGCCAAAAACTCGCGCAACTGACAGGCAAGAGTTTGAAAGCTATTCCGGCGAGATTCTCCAAGAAAGATGTGATTGCGAAATTTCAGAAAGGCACTGCCTGTCCGGTCGTCCATCTCGTAATCACTGCGACAGAGATAGAAGTCGAGGGCACATCAATACAGTTTGATCGAATTGTGCTCGACATCAATGAAACACGGCAAGAGATGTCTCAGCTCTTCTGCGCCTGGACGAGGCAGATTAATGCGAACCGTCATCGTCGCGGGATCATCGCCGCGATCAACCGTCTCATAACAGAAGAGTAGACGCAGAAGTGTCGAATCATATTAATTTAATGAACATCGGAATATAGGAGGTACCAGACTAAAACCATGAACGCCAAATCATTAAAAGCAGTTATCACTCTGATCCTTTTGCTGGGCGCCACGACTGTCGCGAGCGCACAAGTTCCAAATGTAACGCCCAAGGCCGTAGCTTTCACCACCGCGCCTAAATTGACTCTCGCCAAGTTGAAGAGCGGTGAACAGTTCATTTACGACGTGCGCGGTAAAGTCACCTTCACTGTTACCGCAGCGAATAGTGATGATACGGTCGCCGGCACGCTCAAATACACCATCCCGGATGACGCGCGTCAGAAAATAGCGTCCATATCGAGCAAGTCGCTGAATTCCATTCCGACGAGCATTACAGAAAAGGACGTTATCGCGGGTTTCCAGAAGGGCACTCTTGCTCCTGTCATCCACCTCGAGGTCTCTCCGTTTGAGGTCGATGTCGCCGGTGTGAAGATGGTATTCAATCGAATCGTCATCGACATCAATGGACGCGAAAGTACCACTACCAAATACACTAATGATGAGATGGAAGCGCTCTTTACAGTCTGGGCCAAACAGATCAATAACAATCGCCAGCGTCGCGGCGTCATTGCTCGAATGAACAAGGTCATCAACGGCGAAGCGGAACAATAATGGCTGTCTTCGGCGAGTTCGAGCTTCATCTTCAAACTCGCAGAAGATCACGAATGAATTTTTCGGTTTGTGGGAGAAGTGAACCTCTGTGGCCGATGGAGTGTGGAGGGGCACCGGACTCCGCCGCCAAAAGGGTTCATCTCTCCCACAAAAGTGAGTCTACGAAACAGGGGAAATAGAGTTTTCAGTTTTCAGTTTTCAGTTTTCAGCGATATTTCGTCCCAGCTGAAAACTGAAAACTGAAAACTGAAAACTGAAAACTCTATTTCCCCTGTTTCGTTTTCTCTCTTTGTCCTGGTGTTGCGCCCTTCGCGTTGTGTGCTAGAATGTCAATGACTCGTCCCCGAGCCAACCATCAACCTGCTGCGAGTTTTTGACACTCGAGAGTGTATTGTTGTTACAAATCGGAGCACGAACTGTTCCAAGTCGTAGATTAACCCGCGTGCGGCGGGATGTTTGAAGGGGGTAGCGATGATCAGGAACATATTCTCTCGTCCGCCAACAATCACGGTTGTTATACTGTTTTTGTGCTTCGTCGCGGCTCATGCACAACAAGACAGGAAACAAAGCCCGCAACAAGGTTCAACAAGTGGGCAATCCTCTGACCAGAAACAGGGAGCGAAACCGGCGCCCGCCAACCCGCAGCAAGGTTCTCAATCACCCACTCAACAGATCCAGCGACAAATAGGCGATAGAGAAGGACAGGATAAGTCCATCATTATCGATACGGAGCTGGTCTCACTGACGGTGACAGTCACCGATCCCTATAATCGCCTGGTGACGGGTCTCGATAAACAGCACTTCGAGGTTTACGAGGACAAAGTTAAGCAGGTCATTACATTCTTCAACGATGAGGATGTGCCGGTCAGCATGGGCATCATCTTTGACGTCTCGGGGAGTATGAAAGGCAAGGTTGACCGCGCGCGAGATGCACTTAAGGCTTTCATCCAGACCAGCCATAATGATGACGATTTCTTCCTTGTCGGTTTCAATCAGCGCGCAAGTCTGCTCTCAGAGTTCTCCGATGGCGAGACGCTGACAAATAAGCTCACCCTGGTTGATCCACGCGGACAGACTGCGCTTTACGACGCCGCCTATCTGGGGATTGAGAAGGTCAAGCAGGGCCGTCACACCAAACGCTCAATCTTGTTGATTTCTGATGGCCAGGACAACACCTCGCGTTATACGTACGGTGAGCTTCGCAAGCTGCTTAAAGAAGCCGGCGTCCAAATCTATTGCATCGGGATAGTTGAAATGGGCGGAGGAGCAGGCGGGACTCTTGATCTGCAGGGCCAATCAATCCTCGAAGAGATCGCGCAAGTAACCGGTGGAAAGGCTTTCTTCCCACGATCAGCCGCTGAATTGGAAGATGCCACAACACGTATTGCCCTCGAACTGCGCCACCAATACAGTATCGGTTACACACCGACTAACCTGAAACGAGACGGTCAATGGCACAAGATCAAAGTCCAGGTCAAAGCCCCACGTGGGTTACCAAATTTGAAGGTGCAACATAAAGAGGGCTACTACGCAACAACCCCGAGAAAGAAGTAACCCGAGAAAGAAGTAAAATAATAAATGAAAATGCTCTCCCGTCCCTCCGTCTCCCAGTCTCCCAATCCCCCACTCTCCCGCTCACTCTTCCCCGCTCTCCTCTCCGCCAGCGTCTTCTTCTGATTTCTTCTTCCTCCCTCTGGATTTCTTCTCTTTGCCGAAGCTCGCGAGAGCCTCTTCTTCTGTTTCAAAACTTTCAATCAGATCGAGCAGTTGAGTAATCTTCAAGGCTCCATAAACGCGGTTGGTGACACCAACGAGTTTGAACGTCCCCCCCGCCTCGCGGACTTTATTGAAAGCGCGCACGATTTCGCCTATCCCCATACTGTCGATGATCGGCACCTCGGTCAGATTAAGTAGAATCTTAGCCGAGCCTGCCGTAAGCACCTTGTCGACAAGCATCTGCAATTGAAAACCGCCCTGCCCTTTAATGAACTTACCTTTCATATCGAGCGAAGCGATGGTCCCGGCGTAATGAATTCCGATTGTGATCATATATTGGGATCAAAAGATTATAGATTGTGAGTTGCGGACACTGATTACGGACTACTGATTGCGGATTGCGGATTGTGGATTGTGGATTGCGGATTGCGGATTGAATGCAGAAATCTTCTCTTCAATCCGCAATCCACAATCCGCAATCCGTAGTCCGCAATCAGTAGTCCGTAATCATCCATCATTCCTGGTCGAACCTGCATTCTACCCGACAAAGTGTTAAGTTGCGAACAGCATTTTGACTTAGTTGAAGCCGCTTCGAAAAACCTTTATTCAGTTGCACCATTCTCGATTCAAAGTTTCAATCGGTTTGAACTTTTATTAGCCCCTTGGAGCCATTTGGCGCATTACTGGCACACAGAGATGTGATGGGTTCGGCTCGTCTAACGGCGGATACGTCTTCACGCGAAACCTGAAACTCGAAAAAGCGCTCCTGCTCTACGGGACCGGTGCAATGGGCAGGCGGGCAGAGTTTGGTTAATGGTTATCACGATTACAGAAGACGAATATGGTGATTACATCGTCCAGGTAACTGGCGGCGATTCGAGGGAATTTTTCGCAGCGATTGAGCAGCTCAAATTGCGCATCCCGCGACACATGCGCCGGTATGATCCGGACGCGAAAGAATGGTGCATCACATCCAGGTTAGCGCTTGAGCGGTGGTTGGACTATGCGCGCGCCCTGGGCGCTGATGTCGATTGGGAGAGTGAGCGCAGACGGCAGCAGCCCCCTCCACCGCCGCCGCCGCCGCCGCCTCGTTCGCCGCGAGACAATGCATTTACCACAATGTATCTACTTCCCAATGCGCCGCCCGAAGTCATCAAGGCGAGTTACAAGGCGCTCGCGCTCCTGCATCACCCCGATCGCGGCGGCGATCTCGAGAATAGGACAAGGGCAAATTCAACCACGGGCTTTAAATTGCAAAGTCCTTTGTGACGAAAGCCACTTCCTACGGCAATGGCGCTTGAAGATAGGCCGCTTCCCTGCCCTGCGGAGCAAAACCCCCACCCGGCCAGCAGAACTACCACACGCGGCGACGACACACTGCACGCCAGATTCAGGCAGGCAGGCAGCGCGGCCAGGTCCTCGCCGCCGGCAGCGACAGCACACAATCACGCTGCGGATTAGTTGAAGCATTGGACTAGCGAACACGACGACAGTGAAGGTTGACTTTCACTTCTTCAAGGGCCTGCTCTAGTGAGTCTTGCCTGTCGGTTCGTCGTGCAGCGACGACTCGCGAGCGAGCATCAGCGACAAACTTCTTGTCTTCACAAAGGAACCAAAAGTGCCACGGACATCTTCGTAACTGATGATTATGAGCCTATTAGCCGATTTTGCTCTTTCCAATTTTTGACTCCTCAGAGGCTCTGAATTTTGGGAGGTGATAAATCGATTTAAACGGCTCATAGAATTGCAATTCTGCAAAACGATGTGGGACTTTTAGTTCCCTTGTTGGGTTTTACCCACAGCTCCTTTCGAGATAACTTAGCCACCAAGCACAGCAATGATCTCAATGGCTGCATTAACTAATGGTAGACCTTCTGCTTCTGGGAGTTTTCCTGTACTCATGAAAGTTTCTACCTCATGGATGAAGATCTGAAGTTTTTCGATCGCTTGGTCGGGGCGGCCCTTATCCAGTTTGTCGATCGCCACCTCCAGTTTGGCGATTAAGGCGTTACCATTGCCTTGATTCAGGACGCCTGCCGCAACAAGTGCTTTCACTTTCTCGATGAGGTTCCGGATCGCCTGCTGTGGTATCAGCGGGGACGAATTCAGGAAGCGGTCCGGGGTCAGGGCCTCGTTGGAGACCCGCATTTCGTCCACGAGCCCTACGAAGGGCTGGTTATGCCGGCCGGCCAGCGACCAGCCGTCGAGGTTGGGCAGGTCGGGATTCACGTCAGTCACAGTCGACTGCAGGACGCCGTTCACGTAGATGCGGTACGTGTCGCCCTGCCGGGTGATGGCGACGTGCCCCCACTGGCCTTGAGGTAACGGGACGCCGTTCTGCGGAGTGCCGTCGCCCGGCGGCGACAGCGCGTGCAGTTCGTTGGAGGGCGATCTGTACTCGAGCCCAAACGTGAAGTCGAAGTTCGCATGAAGCTGGAACCGGTTCTCGTCGGCGGCGGTGTCCGGGCGACCCCAGAGGATCGCCCCGTGGTGAATGTAGTTCCACTTCAGCCAGAACTCGAGGGTGACGTCCCCCGGCTGGTTAAAGGGGAAAGCGGAGGCGAAGGCGACACGGTCCTGGAAGCTCGTCGTCAGCTCCAGGCTGAGGGTGTTGGGCGCGCCCGTCTGGGGAATCACGGCTACGGGCACGTCGGCGCTGTACATGGGAATCCCGAAGGGTGAGCCGTCGTTGGTTCCGGCCGAGTCGTGCACGGGGCCGCTGGCCACCTGATTCGGCGCGCCCTCCTCGAATCGCCAGTAGGCAACCGTGCTTCCCTGCGCGGAGGCCGCGAGGCCGGGAATTGGGAGGGATGTGTTGATGATGGTGTTTGGGTGTTCGCTAATCATCAAGGCTCAGGATGTTGTTCTGACCCAACGCACATTCCTTGTCGCATGGTGCGAAGTCGGATTTGGTGAAGGGATAAAGAAAGCCTACGGAGCAGGCACGGACGACACACGCCCAGGCAAAGTACGATTTTTGCAAATATACAGCAGGCGCGGTGAGAATCGAGACGGCACAGCAGATAACTACCATGTTAAGCGCTGGAGTCCTAGATAACTCATCTAGACCATTAGTACCGCTTTGAGAGAAGAACGTCAATGAAATGTGCAATTCTGTTTCTCACAATCATTTGGGTATCCATAGCTCTTTTGTCTAGTGCCGAAGCTCAGCAGCAGGAGAGCCAGCAACACCCTAAGCCAGCCATTAGCGACCCTATTTCAGGTGTATGGGATATGGTTGTGCAAGGTATGAGCCTTACCTACAAACTAAAGCTCAAGCTCGAAGGTGATAAGGTCTCTGGTTCTATCAATTCCGTTGGCCCTGGGGGTCTTGGCGGTTCTGCGCCAATCAGTAAAGGTGGCTTCATGGGCGACATAATCAGTCTTACATTCACCGGAAGCTCGACATTGTTTACTGGAACGGTCAAGGACGGAAAGATTGTAGGTGAATACCACAGTGAACATTCGCGTGGAAAATGGGAAGCACAAAAAACGGGTCAACCGCAGGAGGACGAAAAGCAAGCTATTACTGGTCAAACCGAGCAAAAATCAGAGCTCGATAGGGAAGATCAAGACAAGCTCACGCAGTTGATGCGTGCTGCCGCGAGAGGCCAATTTGAAACCGTTAAAGGGCTCCTTGCAAAGGGTGCTAACCCAAATATCAAGAGTTCCGAGCAATGGCTGACCGCATTGATGTTTGCATCCTACTTCGGCAATCTAGAAATCGTGAAAGCCCTGCTGGAAAAGGGTGCGAAGGTGGACGCGAAGGACGAGGGAGGAAACGGCCCCATCGACTGGGCGGCCGTCGGTGGAAACAAAGAGGATGAGCTGAAATGGATAGTAGTGGACAATGCTGGGACTGTTTGAGGTGATTGGATAGTGGACGAAGAAGTACGCAATGAAAAGAAATCGAAGAAATCCCGCCGGTCCGGCCAGGTGATCAATCGCGGCGAAAACAAATGGTTGATCCGCATCTATATCGGTCTCATTGGATGATTTGCACACTATTGGCACACAAAAACGAGAGGCGAGTAATTGAGCGACGAGATAATTCATTGATTCTCAAGATTCTGCGTAGACAGATGGCCGAATATCCCGACAAAGTGCTAAGATCACAGTCCGAAAGAACACTGAAAAAAATCAATGAAAAATCATCTGGATACAATCATTCATCTCGAGCAGGCGCTCTACCTCGAAACTCTCCTGCCCGTGCGCGATCAACTCTTCGCAGAGATGGAGGATTATTCGGAAAAGCACTGATCGAATTTAATCGCCGCTTTACCACGCAGCCTGAACTGCGTGGTTTGATATTGCCATTCGGAGATGGCCTCGCCTATGGAGTCAAACTTTAATTCGGAGACTGCAATTTCGAACGAATCTATCTCGATGCTCTCCGTTCGCGCCGCGCAGAAGATCATCTACAGGACATTGAAGCCCTCCCCCCTCGGGGAATACCCTCTGCTCAACGCGGAAGCCGGCGCGCGCGTCTTCCTCAAGCACGAAAATCATGTGCCGACCGGCGCATTCAAAATTCGCGGCGGTCTCAATTTCATGAATAACTTCGCCGCTTTGCGCACTCATCACGGTGTGATTACAGCATCGCGGGGCAATCACGGGCAGTCAGTCGCGCTTGCTGCCCAAATCTATTCAATCCCTGCAACCATTGTCGTTCCTTTCGGCAACAATCCGGAGAAGAACGAAGCGATAAGGGCGTATGGGGCTCGCCTGGTCGAATATGGCCGTGATTTCGACGAGGCTTGCGAAGAAGTTGAGCGGTTATCACAAGCGGAATCTCTGCGCTACATCCATTCGGCCAATGAGCCTCTTTTGATCAATGGTGTCGGCACTTATGCTTTAGAGATCGTTGATGCAATAGAGGAGCGCGGAGAAAAGATTGATGCGATCTTCGTACCAATTGGTCTCGGCAGCGGGATCTGTGGTGTAATAACGGTCTTTCGCGAGCTTTCGCCTGAAACCAGGATCTACGGCGTGCAGGCAGAAGGCTCACCCAGCATCTTCCTCTCCTGGCAGGCAGGCCACATCGTCGAAACCAAAGATGCGCATACTTTCGCGGATGGAGTAGCCACACGAGTCCCGGCTGAGTTGACTTTTGACATCATCCGTCGAGGCGTGGATGAAATTGTCCTCGTCTCCGACAGCGAGATCATACGCGCAATTCGTCTGCTCTGGCGCACAACTCATAACCTCGTGGAGGGCGCCGGGGCAATTGCGACTGCAGCAACGATCAAGCTGCGTGGACTGCTGCAAGGCAAGAATGTCGTAAACATCCTTACTGGCGCAAATCTTGATACGGCTTCGATACGAAAAGTTTTTCAAAACATATAAGATAATATGCTGACTTTCGCTGACATAGTTCAAGCACGCGAACGGATTGGCGGTGTCGCTCACCGCACGCCTGTTCTTACTTCACGTCAATTCAATGAGATGGCCGGCTGCAAAGTCTTCTTCAAAGCCGAGAACCTGCAACGCGGAGGAGCATTCAAATTCCGCGGAGCCTACAACAAGATCGCATCGCTCACCGATGATGAGCGAAAACAAGGAATCCTCGCTTACTCTTCCGGCAACCACGCGCAGGCAGTAGCGCTCGCGGCCCAACTATTTGGGACGCCCGCAGTGATAGTAATGCCTCACGATGCGCCGCAGGCCAAAGTTGCGGCAACCCGCGGTTACGGCGGCGAGATCATTTACTACGACCGCTACCAGGAAAACCGTGAGGAAACAGGTGAGCGTATCAGCCGCGAACGTGGTCTGACGCTGGTTCCACCTTTCGACGATTATCTGATAATGGCCGGGCAAGGCACAGCTGCACTCGAACTGCTCGAAGAGATCCCCGAACTCGATTTTCTCATCATTCCATGCAGCGGCTGTGGATTGCTTGCCGGCTGCTCCGTTGCTGCCAAGCACTTGCGCGCACAGATTCGCATCTTCGGCGTCGAGCCTGAAGCCGGCAATGACACATGGCAATCACTCCGCAAAGGCGAGCGTATCGAAATTGCTATCCCACAGACGATTGCCGATGGTCTGCAAACGGCTGCGCCCGGCAAGCTGACTTTCCCGATTGTCCAGGAACTGGTTGATGACATTCTGCTCGTAAGTGACGACGAGTTGATCGAAACGATGCGCTTTATCCTCGAAAGAATGAAAGTTCTGGTCGAACCTTCGGGCGCGGCCGCGGCCGCGGCCGTGCGACACCGCAAACTCGATTTCGACGGCAAGCGCGTTGGAGTGATCCTCTCAGGCGGAAATGTAGATTTAAAAAAGTTGGCGCGATATTTGTGATGAAGAGGGAAAACGGAACAAACGGAAATAACGGAACAAACGGAAAAATCCTAGAGAAATTCCGTTTGTTCCGTTTGTTCCGTTTGTTCCGTTTTCTCTTATTCCATTCAGCAATCGCTATCCACGATCAAAAGCAGAGCTACCGATTTTTTCGATTGTTTCGTTATCTCTCTTTACACTCTCCCAGAGTGCCGCGTAGAATTTGCGCTTGCTCAAACTCCTAATGCTCACATAAAGTTTATTTATGGCCTGGTTCAAACGCCAAACCGAAAAGATCAGCGAATTCGCCCCGCCCGAAGAACGAACCGTTAAAACCGAAGGCATCTTCGTCAAATGCGAGAACGAGGATTGCGGAGCGACCATTTATCGGAAAGACCTGAAAGATAACTTCAACGTCTGCCCGACCTGTGGCTATCACTTCCGCCTGAGCGCACGCGAACGCCTGCAGTTGCTCTTCGATGAAGGCAAGTATGAAGAGCGCGATGCGGATATCGGCCCGACAGACCCACTCAATTTTGTCGATAAGGCTCCCTATATCGAACGTCTCAAGAAAGCGCAAAAAGCCACCGGCCTGCTCGATGCGCTGATTACAGGTGCCGGTAATCTCGGCGGGAGGCCAATCATCATCTGCGCCATGGAGTTCAACTTTATCGGCGGTAGCATGGGCTCGGTTGTCGGCGAAAAGATTACGCTGGCAATTGAACATTGTCTCGAGAAGAGAATGCCATTGATCATCGTCTCCTGCTCCGGTGGCGCACGGATGCAGGAGGGCGCCCTTTCACTGATGCAGATGGCAAAGATCTCGGCTGCGCTTGCGCGGCTCGATGATGCCAGACTTCCCTACCTCTCCTTGATGACCCATCCGACTACGGGAGGCGTGACAGCCAGCTTCGCGATGCTGGGTGATATGAATATCGCCGAGCCGGGGGCTATCATCGGTTTTGCCGGCGCACGTGTGATCGAACAGACAATTCGTCAAAAACTCCCGAAGGGATTCCAACGCTCCGAATTCTTGCTTGAACACGGAATGCTCGACGCTGTGGTTGACCGCCGCAAGCTGCGCGATTTCCTGATCAATGCACTGACTTTTACCGGACCGGATCAGTAAGAATTACTGATTGCGGATTGCGGATTGCGGATTGATGTACAGCAACCTTTCCAGGTTGCTGTTGTTTCCTCAATGGTCACATCAGCGAGTTAACAGCAACCTGGAAAGGTTGCTGTACATCAATCCGCAATCCGCAATCCGCAATCCGCAATCCGCAATCAGTAGTCCGCGATAATATGTTACGAATTTCTCTTATTATCTTCATCGCGACGGTTGCATTTGCCTGCACGAAAAATGCCGCATCGCCTGTAAAGACCCCAGAAGTGGCATCCAATCCGACATCAAGCAATAGCAACAAGTCAGCTGATTTTGATGGTGAGCGGGCACTCGCACACGTTAAAGCTCAGGTCGAATTCGGGCCGCGTCCAGCCGGTTCAGCGGCTTCGGATAAAACGAGCGCATACATTATGCGCGAGCTGGGAAGCTATGGCCTAAAACCCGCATTGGATGTCTTCACTGCCACTACACCGCGCGGTAAAGTGAAAATGAAGAATGTCATTGCCGAACTGCCGGGCGAGACTTCAGATATCATCATCATTGCCAGCCACTATGACACCAAATATTTCAAGGAGTTTACTTTCGTCGGTGCCAATGATGCCGGGTCAAGTACCGGCGCACTGCTCGAAATCGCCCGCGTCATGGCTGCCGACAGAGCTGCAGGAAAACCAAAACGCCGCCTTACCTATCAATTTGTCTTTTTCGACGGTGAAGAGGCCTTCTGCCGGGAATGGAGCGAATGTCTCAATGGTCAGGATAATACTTACGGAAGCCGCTATATGGTCGAGCGACTAAAAAAGGAGAAGCAATTGAACCGCATCAAGGCGATGATCCTGCTTGATATGGTCGGAGATAAGGATTTAAAAATCTTTCGCGAGGATAATTCTTCACCCTGGCTTGTCGAATCTATCTGGAGCACAGCGCGTCAGCTCAACCTCGCCAGGCATTTTCCCAATCAAACCCATACGATTACTGACGATCACATACCCTTCCTCAAGGAAGGTATACCTGCCGTCGATTTGATTGATTTTGATTACGGTCTAGAAGAGAATAATTATTGGCACACGGAAGAAGATACATTAGACAAAATAAGTGCGCAAAGTTTGGAGATCGTAGGTGATGTCGTGCTCGAGAGTCTTAATCGGATCGAAGCGCAAATAAGGTAACGCGAGACTCCGAGCTGAATTTCATTAGATCTCTCTGATGATGAAGTGACACACTTGCCGAAAACGAAAATCTTTTAAGACGGTCGTCGGGAGAGGCAAGTGCGCCATTTTGTAGTAGAATAACCCCACATGATCACCCCCCTTATAGGTCTTTTACTGTAACCCAATGATTCAGATTTGCGTCTGGAAGTATATCGCCCTGCAGAGAGCAAAGATCCAGACACGAACGGATTGACAATTGCAATGAACCTTACCTTGAGCAGGCTCATCGGACTTTCACTCTGTATCTCCCTTTTGGAGATACAATAATCTGAAAAGGAAGAGGGAAGATAATGAAATGGGAATACCGAACGGTGGACTGGGGCGAGATTCGTAAAATCGGCTCTCGCATCACAGGCGAAGATTTCATTGATGCCAACGTTGACGCTGGCTTGAATTCGCTCGGTCAGGACGGTTGGGAACTAGTGGATGTATACGTTGACGGCTTTGCTATGCATCGCAGCAACAAAGGTGAGGAGTTGCTTGCCAGCAGTCGTTACGTCAAATACACCTTCAAACGAGCCTTCATCGAAAAAGAATAATGAATGATGAGTGGTGGTAACCGGAGAAACGCAGACATTGGCCCATCACTCATCGCTATTCTTATGGCCGATTAATTCTTTGATGTCAGAAAAAAGGACCTTGGTGATCTTGCCATCCAGCGCGCGTATTTTGACTGCCGGCTTGCTGAAAGGCTGAGTGCTGCGAAGATTATCGATACGTCCGCGCACACTCTTTCCATCATTGGTGACAACCTCAACATCATCGCTGTCGAGCATCTCCTGTAGCTTCTCCATAATCGTGAAAAAATCGTTCAAGGCTACTCATCCTCCCTGACTATCCTGATTGCGGATTGCGGACTACTGATTGCGGATTGCGGATTTTCTCAATCGAAATCCACCAGGAACCCGAGAACTCTCATTCAACAAAATCCGCAATCCGCAATCCGCAATCAGTAGTCCGCAATCCGCAATCAGTAGTCGAATCCAAACCATTGACAGATTATAACCATTGCTGCTTTGGCCGGTCGATTCTCCGTCATTTCAGCGGGCGCCGCCAGCAATGCAACAGACTGAATTCCATTATAAATCAGATGGGTCGCAACGCACGGCAGTAGTTTGCCCGTCGCAGCGCGAAGTATTGTCAACACGAGGCTCAGCGAAACGATAGCCGTCAGTGCCGCGTAACTCTCCCGATATTGAAAATAGTGCACCCCCGCGAAAAGAGCCGTTACCAGAGCGATGCCTGCAGTTTTTCCCCACACACGTTCTATGCCCGAATAGAGAACGCCACGATAGACAACCTCCTCCACCAGCGGAGCTGTTAAGACTGCAAGCGCAGCAACCATTACCCGCACGGCTGTTCCCATTTTCAACAATTTATCGAGATCTGTCTCTTTATGTGGAAGATATTTTTCGGAGAGATACGCAACGCCCATCATTAAAAAGGCCAACCCCACAGCGTGGACCCACTTGAACTGCGTGTGCCAGCTCCATCCCAGAGTCTGCCAGAACGGGCGCTGCCCGCGACCACTCACCACCGCCCAACAAATAAACAGTGTCAATAGATGAGCCGGAAAAGTCGATGCAATTGAAAGCACAGCCAGCAACCAGTCAATCTCGAATTGCTGTGGCATCCTCCCTGTCTGAACCATCGTAATTGCCAGCCATAATATGATTGCGATGATCTGAAACCCAATGATCAAGACAACGCTTGAGAGCCACACGAGCAATCCGGTTCCAGGGCCCCAGATCTTCTCCTCCTGTTGCATCACAGGGTAAGAGGGAGTGGCGCAGGTTGGGCAGTCCAATCCTGAAGCTGGATCGAGAGCGTTACCGCATTTGGGGCAATAGGTGGTTAGTGGCGACATAGACGATTATTTCCCATTCTCCATCTTCCATTTGATATCTGTCATTTATCATCTGCGACGATCAAGCTCCGGGCGAGAAGGAGAGTGATGATCGTCTTAGAATCTTCGATCTCGCCGCACATAGCCATCCCTATTGCTTCAGCTAATGGTAAATAAACTATTTCCACGAACTCGTCGTGATCGAGGGATTGTGGCATAGGCGTCAACTCAGTCGCGAGATAGACGTGAAGCTTCTCTTCGCAAAATCCCGGTGTCGAGTAGAACTCTACGAGTTTCTCAAGCCGTCCGGCACGAAAACCTGTCTCCTGCTCGATCTCGCGCGCCGCACATGCTGCAGGGGCCTCGCCTTTTTCAATCCTGCCTGCGGGAATCTCCAGCAGTTCGCGTCGCGTCGGGTGGCGATATTGTCTGACTAGCGCGACTCGCCCGTCATCGAAGAGCGGCAATCCGCCCGCGCCACCCCGATGCCGCACAACCTCACGGACAACTTCAAGACCGTTTTCTTCCAGCAACAGATCACGGTCAACATCGAATATGAGACCATTGAAGATTCTTTTTGATTCGAGTAAATGTCTTGGCAATCTTTAACCTTTTCTCTAATAGGTTAATATCTTGGCGCTCTTGGCGTCTTGGCGGTTTATTAGAGCGGCCCCTCCTTGTTCAAAATAATCGTCTCACGATAAGTCGCGTACGTCGGTCGACCATTCAATTTCGCCGGGTTGAACCGATATTGCCTGAATGCTTCAATCGCTTTCGGGTTAAAAGCCGCATCAGGCGTATCGAGCACACGCACGTTGGTCACGCGTCCTTCAGGTGTAATGATGCCAGTCAGCGTGATTGATCCACTTACCCGGGCACCCGGAGGGAATTTCAGAGGGGTGCGATTGATGAGCGCGGGCATGATAAACGTATCGCTTTCGCCTAATTCAACTTTTGAACCGAATTGATCGGTCGGGCGCGAAATATCACTGGGTTTGTTCGCCAGGCTGCGCGCCGTCTGCACCGCTGGCGTAACCGTCACGAGCAGCGCGCGTTTTTCCGGTGTGCGTTCGGGTCCATTAGGCCCCATAAATTCGCGGACGCCGAACCCTCCCTGTCCTCCACGCAACATTACTGTCTCATAACTGTTCGCCGCTACGCTCTTCACGTCGAGCAGAACCTGATCGTCGTACCGAGCAACGAAATCAAAGGTCACGTCGTTCTTGGTGATTATTCGCGGCGTAATTGTGAAAGATAATATTTTGTCATTCATCGGCTGTGTATCGGTGAAGCTTTCCCCCTCGGCTAAACCGATAGTGCGGATATGCCGGATTTTCAACTCCTCTGCTCCATAGTTACGCGAGATATATTCAATCTCTTCTTCCGCAGTCGAAACAGTTTGTTTGAGCGCATTGACCTGTGTGAACTGTTTCGAACGCGTATCGTCAAATTGATAGATCGCCACAGTCACACCTACTCCGTATTCGTTCTTGCGTAATAGTTGCGCGTGGGCGGTGATTGAAGTCGCAATGAAGATGAACAACAATGCGCCCATACGGTAAAGATGACTATCATTCCACATCATTTTCGTTCTCATCTGACTTCCTCTCATCTACTAACTTTTGATAAGCCTCTCGTCTTGTTAACCCGCGTAATCGCGCCGCTTCTTTGATTGCCTCATTACGGCTCATGTCTGCTTCGCGCATCAACCGCTCGACCTGTTCGCTGATCGAAATATTTTCAACCAATGGCAAATTATCATCGCGGTTCCCGGCGATGACAAGCGTCATTTCACCACGTTGCTCCTGTTCTGAAAGCCGTTCGCTTATCTCCGCCAGCGTGCCCCGAATGAATTGCTCATGCAGTTTTGTCAATTCGCGAGCCAGCGATGCTTTGCGGTTCCCGAGTATTTCCTGTGCATCAGCCAAAGTCTCACGTATACGATGCGGCGCTTCGTAGAACACAAGCGTGGCGCGCTCAGATTTCAATTCTTCAAGCCTTGCGCGGCGTGCCAGCTTCTTGTGCGGTAAAAAGCCTATGAATAAGAACGAATCGGTCGGAAGACCGGACGCAACCAACCCTCCAATCAATGCCGTTGCACCCGGCACGGGCACAACCTCGATAGCAAGTTCAATTGCCGCTTTAACGATGCGATATGCAGGATCGGAAATCCCTGGCGTGCCCGCGTCAGTCACGAGAGCAATGCTCTCGCCGCGCGTCAATCGTTCTGCAAGTTCGGCAGCTCTCACCTGTTCGTTGTGCTCGTGGTAGCTGATAGTCGGTTTGTTGATGCCGAAATGATCGAGCAATCGCCGCGTGTGTCGCGTGTCTTCGCACGCGATTAAATCGACCTCCTTAAGCACACGAAGAGCGCGTAACGTGATGTCTTCGCGATTGCCTATTGGTGTTGCAACTAGGTATAGAGGCATATGATGGTGAAGAGAGTGGGGGAGCGGGAGAGCGGGAGAGCGGGAGAGTAATTTCATTTTCCATTTTCCATTTTAGATCTGTCATTTTACATTTGTCATCACAATGCGCACGGCTCGATCAATGACAAATGGTAAATATCAAATTGAAAATGGAAAATGAAATTACTCTCCCGCTCTCCCGCTCCCCCGCTCCCCCGCTCTCCTATTCCCGTTCCTTCCACAACCAGATCCCACCCTTCATACCCATCTCATTTGGAACTATCTCCACATCAGTATCCAGTCTAAAGGCGATGTGTCCGGCATTGCCTCCTCCCAGATAGAGCTTGTCGAAGTTTGTCAGAATTCGCCAATATTTGATTGCGCGTTGAAGTCTGCGATTCCAACGTCTTTTCCCAACTTCTAAAAATGCGCGGTTGCCCAATTGATCTTCAAATGTCTCATTATTACGAAAGGGTATGTGTCCAATTTCCAAATGCGGCGCGAGCTGACCATCGGCAAATAAACCGCAACCGACACCGGTTCCCAACGTGATCACCATCTCTATGCCTTTGCCCTTGATTGCAGCGAGTCCCTGCATATCGGCATCGTTGAGCACTCTGACGGGCTTGTCAAATTGCTTTGCCAGGGCCTTCTCCAGATCAAAACCCTGCCAGAATTCGTCACCCAGATTCACCGCGCCAAATACTTTACCTTTGCGAACGACGCCCGGGAATCCTACCGAGATTCGATCGTATTCGGAAAGCTGCGCAACCAGATTTTTGAGTAGTTTCAGGAGAAGTTCCGGCGGACAAGGATAGGGAGTCTCTACTCGCACCCGCTCCGTAAGCATCTCGCCGTCTTCATCAAGAATCGTGGCCTTCAATCGCGATCCGCCGACATCAATCGCTAGCGTCCTCAAGCCCTTCGCGCCTTCGCTTCTTCTCATTTCACGCTTCTTCCCTGGATTCATGGTTGGTACTTCGGGCCTCCCTCGATGAAAAATTGAATTTTTCTTTTGTTTGCCTGGGTGTTTATGTGATTAAATCGGGCGCAACCAGATATTACTTAAATCATCTTTGATTGAGAAGGAGATCAATGATGCGAAGACAATTTGTGAGTTATTTGGCCGGATTGCTTACGATTGCGGCGACGTTGTTAGCCACTCCTCCATCGGAATCTGCTGGCCGATTCCTCAATCCGGTTGAATGGGGGCCTTATCCGGTGGGAGTGACCACGACGATGTTCGTCGATCATCAACGGACGGATGCTTACACCAAAGAAGATCGGACGCTCGTTACTGAAATCTGGTACCCTGCAACCGACGACGCGCGTAATCTACCCAAAAATAAATTCTCAAACTTCATCCCCGGCGGTGTGACACCCCAATTTGATACATTGATTAAAGTCGCTTTCAAAAAACCTGTGGCCGAAATCGATGAGATGTTCTGGAATCATGCTGTCCGCGACGCGCGCGTGAGGGAAGGCAAATACCCTCTGATCATCTTCTCGCACGGCAACCGCGGCCTCCGCAACCAGAACACTTTCTGGTGTGACTACCTGGCGAGCCATGGCTATATCATCATCTCCGCCGATCACACGGCAAACGCAGCTGTTACAGTTATAAAGGGCAAGCCGATTTTTTTTCAAGCGAAAGAACGGGAAAATTCCTGGCACGATCGTCCGAAAGATCTGATCTTCCTGTTGGATCAAATGGCATTATGGAATGGAGGCGCAGACAGTCGTTTTACCGGCAAAATCGATATAAATAACACGGTTGCCGCAGGGATGTCTTTCGGCTCGATGACCGCGATTCGCGTTGCCGATGCCGATCCGAGATTCAAGGCGGTGATTGCCATGACAGGCGCTCCTGAAGATCACTCCAATCTCAATGTGCCCTCACTCTATATGCTGGGCACAGAAGACCGGACTATCGGAGTCAAAGGCAACGACCAGATTCGCGCAAATTATATTAAACACATAGGACCATCCTTCCTGCTCGAATTGAAGAATGGGGGGCACTACTCATTCTCAGATGTCTTCAAGATTGATAAGAATTTCGGCGACGGCATTGGACAAGGCAAACGACACGCCACCGGCGAGGCTTTCAACTACACATCAATGGAGAAGACTTATCTGATCATCAATTCCTACAGCATCGCGTTCCTCGGCTATTTCATCAGAGGTGAGTCTCAATACCTGCCGTTTGTTCTCAAAAACCAGTGGCCGGAGGAACTAATTCTGGAGACAAAGGGGATTGAGAAGAGTCAAAAGACATCAAATAACTAGTGCTATGACCTTTAAGAAAAACATTTTTCATTTTCCATATTATATTTTTCATTCGTCATTGAAGAGGCGCTGTTCTTTCAATGACAAATGAAAAATATAATATGGAAAATGAAAAATGTTTTTCTTAAAGGTTATATAATATCTTTTAGCTTTGAAGGAGGGCACGATGTTCAGAAAGGTTTTTCTTCTCTTATTAGTCCTGTGCGCGCTGTCGCAGTCGCCACAACAGGCTCAGACGGCATTTATACAGCAGAAGCCTGCTGACGACCAAAAGCAGGGTCAGTCATCAAGCCCATCTTCCAATCGTGCCCTTGTCTCCAAAACCGCCGGACGTTCGCTGACAACAGAACAGTTCTCGCAACTGATCGAGAGGTCTTCCGAACCCAATGGCTACTTTGACACTGATAATTTGATTTCAAACGAGGCGTCCTACCTCCACGTGCTGGGGAAAATGCGACAGATGAATGTCTCCGGTGGCGCATATGTTGGCGTGGGCCCGGATCAGAATTTTTCCTATATCGCGCAAGTCCGGCCGGCGATAGCCTTCATCGTAGATATCCGCCGCGATAATCTGCTGCAACATCTTCTCTTCAAATCACTCTTCGCGCTCTCACGCAATCGACTTGAGTATCTCTGCCTGCTCTTCGGCAAGCCGGCGCCGGCAGATTTGAAAGTGTGGGATACACGCAACATTCAGGAGCTTGTCGAATATCTGGAGAAGGCTCCAACGAAGCGCGAACTTTTCAACGCGACAATGACGAGCATCCAAAATCAAGTGAAGGGCTTCGGCGTCAAGCTCGAACAATCAGAACTTGAAACGATCGGCCGCATACACGCAGCCTTCTTTGATGGCGGCCTCGATCTGAAATTTACCAGTCGCAACCGTCCGCCACGTTATTACTATCCGAGCTATCGCGATCTGTTGCTCGAGAAGGATTTGACCGGTAAACAGGCAAATTATCTGTCCGGCGAAGAAGACTTCCGGTTTCTTAAATCACTTCAGGAACGAAACCTGATTATTCCAGTAGTCGGGAATCTAGCGGGCAATCACACGCTCAAGAGCATTGCGCAAACTCTCGCTGAGAGAGGCGAGCGCGTCTCAGCTTTCTACACGTCTAATGTGGAGTTTTATTTGATGCGCGGAGACGACTTTGACCGCTTTGCCGAGAATATCAAGTTGCTGCCGCGCGATGAGAAGAGTGTGATCATTCGCAGCTATTTTAATGGCACCTGGGGATATCCGCATCCGCAATCTGTGAATGGTTATTTCAGCACACAGCTCCTGCAAACAATAGATAGTTTCGTTAAAGAGCATGCAGGCGATGGATATCGGTCATACACTGATGTGATCAGCAAACATAACCTCGAATTGAAGTAGGGAGTTTGTGGTTAATGACTCGCTGGAAGTCCAGGTTCTACATTACGATTGGGTTTATTGCCGTAGGGCTGGGGGTGATCGGCATTCCGACCCCGGTGTTGCCAACGACTCCGTTCCTGCTGCTTGCCGCATTTTGCTTTGCCCGCGGCAGTCAGCGATGGCATCGATGGCTGCTGACGCAACGCACACTCAGCCCGTATATAATAGCCTTTCGCGAAAAGAAAGGGCTGACTCGTGACCAGAAATGGCGTATCGCAGCGCTGGTCACGATGACACTGCTCGTCACAGGAGCTTTTTCGCCTGTCTGGCAAGGGAAAGCGCTTGCCATCTTTATCTGGGTGACGAGCATGATCTTCCTCTACTTCAGCCCTGCAGCCGCTGAGGAGACGAACAACCAACCTCGCCAGGGGCTATGAATCGTCGAGCGGCCGAAGACACCGGGTGAACATGTTGTACGAAAGCTTTCAAATCAGATCCAGAACAGGAGAAAATGTCGATGAGGATAAGATTTGCAGGCCGTATCGCACTTTACAGCTTACTGTTTACAGTTGGAGCTATTGTCGCTCAAACCCCATCCTTCAAGGCCTCATTCATCCCGCCGTCTGAAGTCAGATTTAACAAGATTGTTTTAGATCGCGAGTTTCGCTCTGAGGGCGTTGCCGTCGCAGATGTAGATAGAGATGGGAGGCTTGACGTCATAGCGGGCAATCTCTGGTACGAAGCTCCAAACTGGACGCCGCGCGAGATTCAGCCCGTCAAACAATTTGACGCCGCAAAAGGATATAGCAACAGCTTCATCAATTTCGCCGTCGACATTAACCGCGACGGATGGCCGGATCAGATTCGTGTCGATATGCCCGGCACACACCGCGTAGTCTGGCATGAAAATCCAAAAAGTAAGAATCTTCACTGGCCTGAGCGTACGATCTTTCGCAATGCCTGCAACGAAAGTCCCGCTTTCGTGCCGTTATTAAATGCCGGAAAAGCTCGGGTGCTGGTCTTCTCGTTCGACGATTCACAGATGGCATGGTACGAGCCTGCCAAAGACCCTCTGTCGGAATTTATCGCCCACCCAATCAGCGAGAAGATCGCCAAGGATAAAGCTAAAGATCACGGGGTGTATCGTTATTCACACGGTCTCGGTGTGGGCGACATCAATGGTGATGGACGAAATGACATTATGATCAGGACCGGTTACTGGGAAGCCCCACGAGAACTCGGACAAAGCCCATGGAAATTCGTTCCTACCAGCCTCGGCGAAGATTGCGCGCAGATGCACGTTTACGATGTGAATGCAGATGGTCTGCCCGATGTCTTGAGCAGTTCCGCGCATGGGATTGGCGTGTGGTGGCATGAGCAACGGAAAAACGCCGAGGGCAGGATTGAGTTTACCACTCATCTGATTGACAACAGCTTTTCGCAAGCGCACGCGCTCGAACTCGTGGACCTCAACGGAGATGGCCTGAAAGATCTAGTCACAGGCAAACGCTATTGGGCACATGGCCCAAAAGGCGATGTGAATCCGGGAGACCCGGCAGTGCTCGTCTGGTTTGAATTGCGGCGCAACGGCAAAGAGGTGAAATGGATCAAACACGAGATTGATAACGACTCCGGTGTCGGCACTCAATTCGTCGTGGCAGACATCAACAAAGATAGACTGCCTGATATTGTGACAGCGAATAAAAAAGGCGTTTACGTTTTTCTCAGGCAAAGATGAAGAGGGGAAACGGGTCAACAGGAAAGGGCGGAAATATTGGGAATTTTGGCAAGTTTCACAGAAAGCCGAAACTAGTTAACAGTTTCAACACAAAGGGTCAAAGGGTCAAAGGGTCAAAGAAGAAATAAATCAAGCCTTTATCCCCCTTTGACCCTTTGACCCTTTGACCCTTTGTGTTGAAGCTGTAAACCGGAAGATGAACATTCCAAAGAAAAAAATTTATGATGTTTGCGTCATCGGTTCAGGCGCAGCAGGCGGCTTCGTAGCGAAAGAGTTGACTGCTGCGGGCGCACAGACAATTCTCCTGGAAGCAGGCAGCAAAGGCAGGCTCGAAGACCTCTACATTCACGATTGGCCCTACGATTTGCCGAAACGCGGCTTCGGACTTCACAAACAGGCGACACTTTATCAAGACAATATCTCACGCGAGATCGAATATCACGGCGACCGGATTGGCGTTGATCGAATACGCACGCTCGGCGGGCGCACGTTTCACTGGAATGCAGCTTGTTTTCGTTTCTCGGCGGCCGATTTTCGCGAAAAATCACGGCACGGATTTGAAGAAGACTGGCCGCTCAGTTACGAGGAGTTAGCCCCATATTACGATCTCGTCGAACGCGAGATGCATGTATTCGGAACTCCCGAAGGGTTGGATGTTTTACCCGACGGCAATTTCGTCGCTCCTTCTCCGCGCCTGCGCTGTTCCGAAATAATAGCGCAAAAGAAACTCGCCGAAATCGGAGTAAAACTCATCCCGACACGCAAGGCCGTGCTGCTCAAAGGACAGAAAGGACGCGGGGCGTGTCATTACTGCGGCCACTGTATGGATGTCTGCGATGTGCGTGCAGTTTGGTCGAGCGATGTCACTGTCATCCCTCAAGCCCTGGCGACAGGCCGGCTCACACTGCGATTGAATGCGCCGGTGAGGAAAATCCTCGTTAACAAAGATGGGCTGGTATCGGGTGTTTCGATCATTGATCGTGTGACGGGCAAAGAAGAGGAGATCCGCGCGCGCATTGTCATTGTCAGCTGTGCTTCGATTGAATCAGCACGTCTATTGCTCAACTCAGCCTGTTCGAGGTACCCGACCGGGCTCGCCAATAGCAACGATCTGGTTGGTCGTTACCTGGGCGGCCATCTCATCAACGGCGCCACCGGTTATTTGAAAGAGATCGTCAGAGCCGATAGCTTCACAGGAGATGGAATGACCGATCACGCATACATCCCGCGTTTCAATCAGACGAGGGGCCAAAAGGATTACGTCGGCGGGTTTGGAATGCAAATTAACTATGCCAGCTGGATGTGGCCGCATCACGCGCGCTCAGTCAGAGGGTTCGGTTCATCATACAAACAGCTCGTGCGTGACCTGCAACCAGCCATGTTTCAGGTTGGGGCCTTCGGCAAAGTCGAGCAGCGCTATGAAAACCGCGTGACTGTTGACCCAAGTAAAGTCGATAAGTTCGGAATTCCGATTCCGATCATCAACTTCAAATGGAGCGAGAACGATCTGAATCTTTTCAAAGATATGCGCGAAAGCCTTTTTGAAGTTATTGAGACATGCAATGTGGAGATGGTGTTAAGAGGCGATGATAAGCCCGGCGGATTTGCCAGCCACGAAGTAGGGACGTGCCGGATGGGGGCAGACCCGCAGAGATCGGTCTTAAATTCATATTGTCAAACGCACGAAATCAAAAATCTGTTCGTGATTGATGGAAGTTGTTTTACGACATTTCCTGAAAAAAATCCCACGCTGACCATTGCCGCACTGGCTGTCCGCAGCGCGCGCTACATTGCACAGCAAAGAAAGAAGGGTGAGTTATAAGGATTTCGATTGAAGAGAGAAAACGGAACAGCCGAAAAGATGCTAGATGCTAGATGCTAGATGCTAGGTGAGAGTCCTAGCATCTAGCATCTAGCATCTAGCATCTTTTCGGCTGTTCCGTTTTCTCTCTTATTCCTCGTCTAGAATTCGCTGCAATTCCTCAATAAATCCGCTCTGCCCCTTGGTGATCTTCTCCCTTGCAGCATCGAATGAGAACCATTGAGCGCGATCAATTTCTGGAAATGATTGCTGTCTGCCCGAGCGTGGAGGCCATTCAATCGAAAAGGTATTACTGATAATTGCTGAAACATCGCAATCGCCTTCAAAGGCCCAGGCATAAACTATCTTTCCGCCTGGCTGTTTGATCGGTGCCAATGGAATGAACTGGCCGCTCGCCGGTAATCCTGTTTCTTCTTCAAACTCGCGCTTTGCTGCCTCGAGCGGGTCTTCGTTCGGATCGAACTCCCCTTTGGGAATCGACCACGCACCGAGGTCCTTCTTTGCCCAGAATGGCCCTCCCGGATGAGCCAGCAAAACCTCAACGATTCCTCCACGGCGACGGAACATCAACAAACCTGCACTGCTCTTGGCCATTTTGAATTTCTTTTCGTTTGTTTCGTTATTTTCGCCAATTCTTGTTGTTTCGTATTCTCCTTCCCGGTCTTCTCATTCAGTATTTCCAACTGGTCACATCAGCGCCGGCCGGGGCGGTCTTCTTAATCCGCTCGAGTATCTTCGGTACGTACATCTGGTTATATCTCAAGCGCGATAAGTGATTTGGCAGTTTATGATCACCATTCCAGCAATGCTCCGCGCGATCACCGTAATCTACCTCGCCGCCATAAAATGGGTTGGTCGTGCTCTTCAAAAACTCCTCGACAAGGTAGACTGCGTTATTCAGATAGTAGTTATCCATATCACCGCAGTATATGTGAATCTTACCTTCGAGCTTTGGCCCCAGTGTTTTCCAATCGCGCCCGAGTATGTGCCCAAGATCGTAATTCTCCCGCCAGTATTCAGCTACCGAACGGTCGATCTCACCAGTCGACTTATTCCATATTCGCTTGGGATAGCCGTCAGGACCCACGGGCGAATAGACCGCCTCCCAGATATCCCATTGATCGCCTGATCGACTTTTTGTACCCAGAACCAGCTCATGATGATTCATCTCTTCCAGCGTCGCGCTGACGTGACCGAGATAATTGCGATGCCCCGGTCGGGGCGTGCGCTTCCATTGGCTTTCAAGGTAATAAGCATTTTTATCTTCGTAGAGGTTAACGACGGTGTATGCGCGGAAATCGATCGGGTCGGGACACGCCGCAAAGCATCCGTTATACATATCGGGATAAAACATCTGTGTAGCCAGGGCTTCCCAACCCCCTGTCGAGCCTCCATAAGTAAAACGCGACCAACCCTGACCGATGCAACGGAATTTCTCTTCTATATAAGGGATCAGCTCATAGTTGATAGCGTCGCCATACGGCCCTAAATTGGCCGAATTTACCGCATATGAGTCGTCGTAGAAAGGATTTGCGTGTTGGATTTCAATAACCACAAATCGCGGGAAGTTAGGGCCGATCCATTCTTCATAAAACTTGTAAGCATATTCCTGCTGAATTCTGTTATACCCCTTGATCTTGAAACGATCGCTGTAATCAGGTTCAAGGTTTGGGTCAGGCGGAGTCTCGCGGAACCCACCGAAGGTATTGGGGAAATGGCCATGAAATACCATCAACGGATATCGAGCCTGAGGATGTTCATCGAAACCATGCGGTAACAAAACACATGCACCAAGATACATTGGCCTGCCCCAGAACTCTGTCAGTTTCTTGCTCTGGATTTTTATGTGCTTTATATACCTGGTGTCCTTCGGCGGAGTAATCGGTGGTATTTCCTGATCGAGACTTATCGAGATAGTCTCCGCTTTGTTCGGGTCTATGCTAACTTGTTTCGGTTTGCTAAAGAAATTTCCGGGAGCGAGGTTCCAGTGTTGACCTTCCCCACGATCCATAGGCAATTTGACAGTATGCCCGTCAGCCCGTTTAAACGTTTCGTATTTGTGTAGTAAGGCCTGCACCCAGTATGTACCGGGTGGAATCTGGCCCAAGCCTTTCATCGGATATCCGAAAACGTTTCCATCAACAAATGCATTCTGACCTGGTTTCAAGTTATCAACATCGATGCCGAAAATCTGCTGCGTTTTTGGTGAGTTATCAATCTGCAACCGCGGCTCTTTGGAGCCATCAGTCGAGATCATGAGGAGCAGACGCCCATCGAGCGGGGTTTTGCTCCGCTCAGCCGGAAAAGAGATCGAAAAGCGTAATTTCCCTGCCTGTCTACTCTCTTTCAGCTCACCTTTAAGAGGAAGCACGAGCAACACAAGTACGATAGTCAGATAGACGGATGGCTTTCTGAGCGTAAATTGCTTCATAACAACCTCCATGGAAAAAGATGCTAGATGCTAGATGCTAGATGCTAGATGAGCGTCCTAGCATCTAGAGCATCCAAGAAAATGCGTTCTTACATTTATCAGCCCAGAGGGGTGTGAGAAGGTAGCCAGGGGTTGAGCGCCAGCGAAACCCCTGGGACTGTCGCAAAAGAGATTGCATCCTGAAGGGATGTGAGAGATCCTCCCTTGTGCATTGATCATTGACGATCTCGCATCCCTTCAGGATGCTGCACAATCTCGTATCGCTCCAGGGGTTTCGCTGACGCTCAACCCCTGGCTACCTTCTCACACCCCTCCGGGGTGATAAATCAAGGACCCATTTTCTTGAATGCTATTTTATCTTCCTATTGAACAATGCGAGTTGCCTGGTGAGCCACCATCTGCCAGCGCCCTTTTTGCTTAACATAGACGTGAAGGTATCTTGCGTTGGTGCTTATTTTTGCGCCACGGGCAGTAACATTAACCTGCCAGTGGCAATAAACCAGCGCAGTATCATCATAAACGCTGACCTTTATATCGTCGCGTTTCATTGACTCATATTTTGTAACACCTGATTTGATGCTACCGATATAGGCTGCCTTGTCATCCACGCTCCCGCTCGAATGGGTGTAAATCATGCTGTCCGCGTAAAGGCGTTCGAGTGCGGCGACATCAGACTTGACGAGCGCATCCTCCCATTCCTGCTCTAATTTCAATACGGCCTGTTCAACCGGACCATGTGATTTTGAGGCCTGTTTTTTCTCTTGTGCAACTGTAATTATTGAAATGGTCAACAGAGCGAGAGTAAACAGAAAGAGTCGTTGCATTGCGACACTCCTTTCCCATCTGCAGTTTTTTATTCTGATTGCTCAGTCAAGAAACAATCAGTACCGCGAGCGGTAGCGAGCGAATCTCGATCAATCAACCATCAGTCGAGACTCGCTCGCTAGCGCTCGCGGTACTGATTTCATCTATTTATTTCGCGGTAATTCGATGGTGATATCCTTGTACCATGCTTCGCTCGGCGGTCCTGAATGGATTTGCAGACAGATACATCCGGTCTGCTCAATCTTGTCATCAGCTTCGGTGTAATCTACGGTTTGATGACCGTTGATAGCGAGGCGAATACGATTGCCATCAGCGCGAATCTCGTATTCGTTCCACTCATCACGCTTGAGGAATTTAGCTATATCTTCCGAGTTCGGCCCGGCTAAAACTTTTCTCCTTCGCGATTCGTCATAAAGCGCGCCATAGTAATTCTGGCCGAGATCCGCTTGATAACCGATCACCTCGTGATCATTCGGGATGCGACGGCTACGGAATTGAATCCCCGCGTTTGCCCTCGCCGGGTCGCCGAGCAATTTGAATTTCAATCGCAGCACAAAATCGCTGTACTCTTTCGTTGTGCAGAGGAATTCGTTGCGCTGAATCTTGTCTTTCATCGTTCCGCCGATGATTGCGCCACCTTCGATGCGGAAGATGTTCAGGTTGCCCTCCCAACCCGTAAAAGTTTTACCATCGAAGAGGCGCACTATCCCGCTTCGTTGCGCCGGCACGAGCGTGGTGAGAGCGATAATGGTTAAGCTGGTAGCCAGTGTCAAAGTAAGGACTCGCAAAGTAATCTCACCGCCAAGACGCCAAGAACGCCAAGATTTTCCGCCTTTCCTGGCGCTCTTGGCGTCTTGGCGGTTTTTCATTTTCTCAAATGCTATCGCATCAGCCAGACATTTCGTTGAACAATAAGTCCTCATAATTGTCCCGCTTTCTTATCAATTTCACTTCTCCATTCCCTTCAACCAGTACTGCCGCCGGTAAGGGGCGCCCGTTGTATGCTGTCATCTGTGACATGGTGTAAGCGCCGGTATTGAGCATTGCGATCACCTCGCCAACTTGCACATTCTCCGGCAACAACCGGCAATCCGGTAGATGGCCTTCACCGTGCAAATCGAAATAGACATCGCCGCCATCACACAAGGGCCCAGCCATGCGGTAACGCGCCGTGTGCGGCTCTCCGGCGCGTGAAGCATCAATCGCGTGGTAGTACCAGTGATACATCACCATGGAGAGCATCAAATTATATCCGGCATCGGTCAGCACCCAGTCTTCGGCCGTTTCCGGACGATGTTTGATGTTACGCACAGTCGTCAGGATCGTCACAGCATCGGCGATTACCGCGCGCCCCGGCTCCATGACGATCTCCAAATTCTCGAGCAGATGTTCGGCGCCCGCTTCACGCGCAGCGGCGCGCACGGCTTCTATTGCGCCCCTCATCGTCTCGGCAGAGGTCAATCTTGCGCCGAGCATAGCACGCTCGTCTTCGCTGATCTCCTCGGCCTGTGAGCTATCACGCAGGTAGTTCACCGGGATCCCGCCCCCGATGTTGATGTGCTGCAGCCGGTGACCCGTTTCACGATATAACCAGACCAGGTGCTCCCACATCGCGAGGAAGCTTTCTGCATATGGCTCAGGGTCTGGCGTCTGTGAGCCCACGTGAATGTGAAGGCCGACAAGATTGATCAGTTCAGGACGTTTGAGCGATAGCAGCATCATTTCGCGGGCCTGCGAGGGGGACACTCCGAACTTGGAGGTATAGAGTGCCGTCTGCAACCCGGCGTGTGAACGTGTGCCCACTCCAGCGACCAAACGCACAGTGACGTTTGCGCGCTTCTTCAATTTCGCCGCCACCTGTTCAACGAGTTCCAGCTCAAAGGGTGAGTCGAGATTGATCGTATATATTCCGGCATCGATCGCCTCAGCGATCTCCTGTTCGGTCTTCGAGATGCCGTTCATCTCAATCTGATCCGGTCTGAAGCCTGCGCGCAAGGCTCTGAATAATTCGCCGCCCGAATTGACCTCGACATCAATGCCCGCTTCGCGCACGACACGTAACACGCCGAGAGTATTGTTGGCTTTCGATGCGAAGCAGAGCTTGAGCCGGGGATGATACTTTTTCGCCTCAAGCAATTGCGCAATGTTATGGCGAATGCGCGGCGCAGAGATAGCGAATAATGGGGTGTCGAATTCGGCTGCGAGTTCGGTTGCATCAAAGCCATCGATCTGTAAATGATTGTTGCGGATTTCGAGATAGTCGGGAATTGACCACTCAGGTTTAGAAAAAAGGAGATTGTCAGTCACTGAAGAAGACCTCTCAATTGGTTCTTGATGGTCTTTGAAAATTACTGGTGCTAACGGATTTTGTGGTTATGGAAAGGAAGAGAGAAAACGGAACAAACGGAAATAACGGAACAAACGGAAGG
>JAKEHZ010000189.1 GCA_022614735.1 Acidobacteriota bacterium
ACACTCGCTAGTTACTTTTCTCTCTCCTTACCTTACTCACCCGCTGTCGCCGAACCGACGGCGGGTTATTTTTTTATAGATAGTGGAGCTATGCTCTTACGCTCCTTCAGCAGACTTTGCCGCTTTCTTTGCAGTTTTCGCTTTCTTTTTTTGTTTCGGATTAGGACGTGTCTTGCCGGAAGTGCCACGGCCAATCTTGCCACGTTTTGTTCGTTGATCACCTCTACCCATTTAAAATGACCTCCATTTTAAATCTTAGTGTTTGAGTTTCAACGACGCGCCGCAGCGGCGCGTCATTGAAACTCAAACACTAAGACATATTTTTAACCATTACTGCCCTGCCAGTTCAAGCACCACAATGGTGTCGATCTCATCGACAGCAGTTTGTGGAATCCTGATGAAAAAGCCGTACTTGTCATGCTCGAGAAATTCCACCTTGCTCCCGTCTTTGAAAAACTTCGCTGTTTTGACTTTTTGAGGCATCTTCGGCATCGAGAGCACCGAATCAGGCCAGTTGATAATGTGCAGATAAACCTTATTGCCCTTACGTGTAGTCACGCCCCAGGGACGAGGAGTAAGCGGGCCGCCACGCGTCCCATAGATTGTCTCTCCATTCTTTTCCAGCCACTGCCCTATATCTTTCAACCTTGTAACGAACTCCGGTTGGATCTTGCCGTTCGGCATCGGGCCGACGTTGAGCAGGAAATTGGCATTGTAACCCGCAGCGCGGACCAGGTAGTGGATCAGGTCCTTCGTGCTTTTAAATTTTTTGTCGTCCGCGTTATATCCCCAGGCGTTGTTAATCGTCTCGCAGGTTTCAAGGGGTAGTTCGCCGACCTCAGACTGCTCATTAAACCCTGCGGTGTTGTGCCCGGGCAGATCCTTCTCGAACATCTGGAAATCTTCGCCGGGGATGGGTTTTATGTGATGATTCGATCCGACGAGCGCGGCAGGCTGCAACTCGTGAATAAGCTTGTATGTCTGTTCCACTCGCCATTCCGCTTTTGGCTTGTCCCACATCCCGTCAAACCAGATGCCGCCAATCGGGCCGTAATTCGTCAGCAACTCTCTGAGCTGGCCATCCATGAAATCAATGTACTTGAACCACTCGCCGCTCTCCCCTCTTCCGGCCGTCAAACCCGTGCGCCCGCGTGGGAAATAGTCGGGATGGCGCCAGTCTAGTTGCGAATAGTAGAAGAACAGTTTGATCCCCTGTTTCTGGCATTCATCAGCGAGCATCTTGAGCACATCTTTTTTATATGGCGTTCGATCTACGATATCCCAATCGGTCAGCTTTGAATCAAACATTGCAAATCCATCGTGATGTTTGCTGGTGATCGTGATGTACTTCATCCCGGCAGCCTTTGCCAAACTAACCCACTCGACGGGATCAAATTCGGTCGGATTGAATTGCGCCGGCAACTTCTCGTAATCAGCGATCGGCATCTTGTCGTTATTCATCACCCACTCACCTTTGCTGAGCACGCTATAAACCCCCCAATGGATGAACAATCCGAACCTGGCCTCCTGAAACCAGCGGCGCGCTTCCAGGTTAGCTGAGGCCGGCCGATATGCGGACTGCGCGATTGAAAGAGCCGGCGCGATAATCAATGACGACATGGCGATGATGATCAGAGAGAGAAAAAGGCGATGAAACCGCAAACGCGAAGTCATAGTGCTGTCCTTCCTTTGCTGCGAAGAATTCGGGATGAGCGATGGTCCGTATTCTAAAAGCGATGAGCGGGATCGTCAAACAAGCGCGTATTCATTGCCGCTGCGCGCAATACGTCCTTCGCCTTCCAGCTTTTCGAGATGCGCCAGCACCGACATCTCCGCAAGTTGATGCATCGCTTCGGGCACGTCCGTATATACAGATTGGACAATCTGCGGAATTGTGCGCGCGCGATCGCCCATCGCACTGATAATCTGCGCCTCCCGATCGATTCGATGCGCAATGTATTCTTCAATCTTGCCTCGCGCATCGGCCAACACAGGTCCGTGTCCGGGCATTAAGGCCGTCAATCTTGGCAATTCCAGGAATCGCCGCAACGAGGCGAGATAGTCGTTCATGTTCCCATCTGGCGGTGCGATGACAACCGTGCCGAAACCAACAACGCAATCCCCCGTGAGGAGCGTCCCCGTGCGCTCTTCATAAAAACTGAGATGACCGCGTGCGTGTCCGGGTGACCACATCGCCCTCAAGCGCCAGGTCAGGCCGGTCGAGGCTTCGCTCAGTTCGATCACTTCCCCATCTTCAATCAAACGATCAACACGCACCTGTTCTCCAATTGCTTCAGCCGTCAAACGATGCGCAGCGACGGGCAATCTGAATTTTTCGGAGAGATGCATGACGCCGCCAATGTGATCCGGATGGAGATGAGTGATGATGATCTCAGACATCTTTTTACCTTGCGCGATAAACCGGTTGACCACCACGTCAAGCGTTTCCTGCTGGTCAGGATACGGTGAGCCCGGATCGATGATCACCATTTGATCGCCACCGACGAGGTAGCAATTGGTGTGCGTCGCGGGAGGGATCGTCGGTGTGCGCAATGGGCAAAGAAAAAATCCATAGCGCATCTGAATGCGCCTTTCCAGGTGATCGCGTTCTTCCTGCGAGACGCTATGCATGCGATCTGTAAAATTCTCGACACCTTCGGCCAGAGCCTGCAATGCGCAAAAGATCGGTGTGACGATGATGCAGTCTCCGTCAATCCATCTTTGTAAAGCTTCTTTCGGGCGCAGCCACACACCCTCCTCCAACTCACCCGGAATGATCTCGGTTTCCTGTCCTTCCGGAAGCCAGGCGGAAAAGAACCGCGTGTTGTAACGTCGCGGTGAATGCGATGGCGTCACCCAGCGTGGCGCTTCGATCAATAAATCTGCATCGAGCACAAAACCTTCGCGCACGAGCAAGTCCTTGAAAGTTATTTGATCCGAGCTGAGTTCGCGGCGAAGCGCAGCTCGTTTTTCTGCTGAAAGATTCTCCACTCCACGCGCGACCAACACGCCAGTTTCCTCGAATATCTCTCTGATCGCGGCGACACGCATGACAAGGTCCTCAATACCCTCAGCGCTCAGGACAGGCACTTCGGCATCCGCGGCGTCACGCTGGCCGCCGGGGAAAGCGTAATAGTTGGCCATAAACGCCATCGTCCTGCCGCGCTTGACGAGGAAGACCTTTGGATCCTCAGGATCTCGCAGCAGGATCATAGCTGCCGCGTCTTTCGGCGTTACCGGTTGCCTAACGGTTTGATTTGTCTGATCTATCATAAGTGGAATAAAAGCAGATTTGAGAAGACGAAACAAATGAAATTAACGAAACTAGCTAAAAGTTTCAACTGCTTCACAGAGTTGCATCACACTGCTGCACTGCTATACTGCGACTCTCGCAAATCAAAAATCATCGATTCCACATAGATCTCGGAGGAATAATGAAGACGCGCGGACTAATCTTCAGCTTACTGATCCCATTGCTCTTGTTTTCGAACAGGCCAATAACTATGACAGCTCAAAATCCAACACCACCGGTTTACGTCACTTTATGGTTCGACACTGAAGACTATGTCCTGCCGCAGAGTGACGATGCGGCTCTGCGGGTGGCCGAGATGCTCACGCGATTGGGCGTCAAAGCCACCTTCAAAGTTGTGGGCGAGAAAGCGCGCACTCTCGAACAGCGCGGTCGCAAAGACGTGATCGCTGAGCTGAAAAAACACGAGATCGGTTATCACTCCAATACCCATAGCCAGCAACCGACGATTGCCGTATACCTGCAGAACACCGGCTGGGACGATGGCAGTGCTGAGTTTTACCGGCGCGAAGTTCAAGGTGTTAAGGATATTCAACGCATCTTCGGCGTCACTCCGAGTTGCTATGGCCAACCCGGCGCCGCTTGGGCGCCCCAGACATATCCCGCACTTAAACAGATGGGGATCCCAATGTATCTCGACGAAGGCAGCCACATCGGGCTTGATGATCAACCGTTTTACTACTGCGGGATGCTCAACGTCTTCAGAATGCAGTCGACCGTTGCGCGAATGGAGTTTCGCGGCGAAGGCAATCTCGAACAGGGCAAAGCGAAATTTCAGAAAGCTTATGATTCATTGCGCTCGCAGGGCGGAGGCACTATCAGCATCTACTATCATCCGTGTGAATACATACACACAGAATTTTGGGACGGCGTGAATTTCTCTCGCGGAAAGAACCCGCCGCGCACTGAGTGGAAGCTTCCGGGAATGAAGCCGAAAGCGGAGATAGAGAAGGCTTTCAGCGACTTCGAACTGTATGTCAATTTTATCAAGTCTCAACCTGGCGTCCGGTTTGTCACAGCAAGTGAACTGACGGAGCTCTACACAGATCGAGCACTGAGACGTAGCTATAATCGTGATGATCTGCTCAAGCTCGCTCAGGTAATTCAAAAAGAGATTTCATTTCAAAAACTCGGTGGGGCAGTGCTTTCGGCCGCCGATGTTTTCGGGCTGCTCACGGAAGCGATGTCTCAATACATTGAGAGGAGCGAGATGCCGGAGTCGTTGAAGCTTATATCGCTCTATGGTCCTACCAGGCCATTCACTCCTCATTCCGGCAAAACCAGTCCGAGAGAGTTTTCGTGGCATGCTTTTGCCGAAGCGATTCGTAATACGGCTGACTATCATCGGAACCACAATCGAATTCCAGCAGAAATTTGGATAGGCGTAGATAACATTACGCCAGAGGATTATCTGACAACGCTCGCATCGTTGACGGAAGAAGTGATCAAATCCGGAAAGAGACCTGATAGGGTAGCGGTGCGAAGCGGAAAGCTGACAACTGAGAAATACGTTGCAGAAGATACGGTGAAATTGTGGGGATGGGTGATCTTTCCCGAAGGTTTTCACGCGCCAAAGATCATGGAGCTGGCGCGTCTCCAGGCCTGGACGCTGAAACCTGCGCTGCTGCAAAAGTGAGAAGAGGGAAATAACCTTAGTGGGTGAGTTTCATTCATGTTCCGTTTTCCCTTAAGGCAATTTGTGCAGCGCCAGGATTGATATGGTCGTCGGGATTCCATTCTCAACCCCTACCTTCAGCAGGGCCTGAAAATGACCCGATTCATTCGCTTGTCCGAGCCGGTGATTGAGCTGATCCAGATAGTTGGTGTCCGTCACGAACTCGACGGCAGCCTGAGTCCCCTGGCTATATATTCCTGAGAGGATCATGACCCTGGTTGCCGCCGTCAGGTTTGGTTTCATCGTAATCAGCGCATAATCGGTCAACAGGCTGCCGGTTCTGCTGTCGAATTGCGGAACGTATTCGCGTTCCTCTCCCGACTGACGGTTTCGATTCACGATCGTGGCAGAGATGCTGTAAACGAAGTCTTCCTCATCCGGGAGCTTCCCCGACCATTCATTGACCCAGGTGCCACCAAGCATGATGACATTACGGTTCTTCAAGTCTTCTGCACTGAGAGTACGGCTCTGTTTAACTACAATCTCCCTCTCCACTGTCCAGAAGAAATTTGTCAGATAATGAAGACCGATAGCCTCGCCAAGTCCTGTGTGAGAATTGTTGCTGAAAATAAGTCTGGGTTGCGGATATTTCTGGCCTGATTCTCCAATCAAAGTCTGTGGGTTCGTTATCAATTTCTGCCTGAATGCCTTGATGGATTCAGGGGAAAGCGGAATAGAGTCTTTGAGTAACAGCTCTGGTTCATGGGCGTTGGAGAGGCGAGGAACCGGTGGATTGCTCAGAATAACTACTGGAGGAGTAGAATTCTTGAGGAAACCCGCCCAGAGACGTCCATAACGGGCCGTATCCTGGATAGTGCCTGTCTTCTGCCTTAGCGCGCGGTTAGAGAGCGCAAGCCAAACAGATGTTGCTGCGAGAGCCAAAGTAAGCAAGCTAAGGACAATTGTCCCGAGAGTCAAAGACTGCCGACTCACCGCCGCTTCAGTTTTTGTGTCGGCAGGCGCCGTGCTTTCCTTGATTTCTGCTATCGATGATGAAAGTTGGCGGTGAAAGACGGGTTGATAACTGCCTGCCGGGAGTTCCATCCGAATCTCGTCATCGGCCCCCTCATTTTGATAATAACTCTCAAGTTTCTTCCGGATCTCGTGTGCAACAACACGCACAATCGGATCGGCTGAGGGGTTGTATGTGTTGTCCCGGCCGAAGACATCATAAGC
>JAKEHZ010000190.1 GCA_022614735.1 Acidobacteriota bacterium
CTGTTATCGGGAAGCTGAAATTTGCCAGAGATAAGTTGTGTTTGCAAAGGCAGCTTCATAATAGCCAGTATAACACGAGAGACAGTGTCTCGCATGCGAAATTTTATATATTTAGCACCGCCGCTCCTCGCACCGCATCGTGTTTCAGTGAATTAAGAGCTGTATTTGCTTCAGCCAGATCGAAAGTCTGCACCTGAGTTTTGATCGGGATCTCTGCCGCCACCTGCAAAAAATCCAATCCATCCTGCCGCGTGTTGTTAGCGACGCTGCGCACCACACGTTCGTGATAGAGCAGTTGATAATCGATCTGAGGAATCTGGCTCATATGAATCCCGCCGAGCGCAATTGTCCCCCCTTTTTTTAAAACCTTCAACGCCGAAACCACCAACTCACCCGCAGGCGCGAAGACGACAATGCTGTCCATCTTAAACGGTGGTCGATCGTCGCTTCCGCCTGTCCAAACCGCGCCCAGATCTGTCGCGAGTTGTCGATGTCGCTCGTCACGCGTGAAAGCATAAACCTCAACATCCCAGTGCCGCGCCACCTGAATCGCGACGTGGGCTGCTGCGCCGAAACCGTAAAGCCCAAGACGCCTGCCGGGGCTTTTTCCGGTAATCCCAGAAAGCCGCAGCGAGCGAAAGCCGATGATGCCGGCGCATAACAGTGGTGCGGCTTCCGTATCGCTGAAAGCTTCCGGAATCGGGTAAACGAAATCTGCCGGGGCAACCGCGTATTCAGAGTAACCACCATTGACCAACCATCCCGTGAACGTCGCGTTTTCGCAAAGATTCTCCTTGCCGTCACGGCAGAATTCGCACGTACCGCAGGTCTCATGCAGCCAGGGGATTCCGACCCTCTCGCCACCCTTGAATCGTGTGACACGATCGCCGATCTGTTCGATGTGACCGATAATTTGATGGCCAGGTATGATAGGCAGGATTTGACGGGGCAATTCACCCTCGATGACGTGCAGGTCAGTGCGGCATACACCACAGGCGGTGACTTTCACCAGCACCTGATTTTCGTTCGGTTGCGGTTTCGGTACTTCGGTGAATTCGAGCGGGTTGTGTTCGATCAGTGAGATGGAACGAAGGAGGCAAGCTTTCATAAAATGAAACAAATGTAAATTTATGACAAGTTTCATAGGAAGCCGAAGCTAGCAAACAGTTTCAACACAAAGGGTCAAAGGGTCAAAGGGTCAAAGGGGATAAGGGGTTGATTTTTTTCTCCTTTGACCCTTTGACCCTTTGTGTTGAAACCGTTAGCCGGATGATGAAACTTGCCAAATTTATGGCGAATTTCGTTTTCTCGAACGCTTCGATTTAGAACGCCCTCTCTCGACTACCGAGAAATCGACCAGATGCCGATCCACGTTCACCCTATCCACGCGTACGCGCACGCGATCACCTAAGCGAAACTTTCGATGCCCCCGTTGACCGACCAACGCATGAATCCTTTCATCGTAACGATAATAATCATCGATGAGGGCCCCTGCCGGCACTAGACCGTCGATGAAGAAGTCATCCAATTCGACGTAGAATCCGAATTCGCGGACGTTGATGATCATCCCGTCAAACTCTTCACCCAGGTGGCCGGCCATAAAGACGGCTTTCCGCCACTCATCAACTTCCGTCTCGGCGGCATCGGCGGCGCGCTCGCGCTCGCTGGTTTCTTCAGCGATCAATTTGAGCTGGCCGAGTTGAAGAGGATGATGCTTCGGTCGTTTTATCAGCTCGCGCAAGATCCGGTGCACGATCAGATCGGGGTAACGCCGGATCGGCGAAGTGAAATGTGTGTAGATCGGCGCCGCCAGCCCGAAGTGGCCGACATTGTTTGCCGAATAACGCGCGCGCTGCAGCGAACGCAGCATCGCATAAGCCAGCACTCGCTCTTCCGGTTTGCCTTCTAATTGTTTGGACAATCGCTGATAGTCTTTTGAACTCACGCCCTCGACAGGAAAGCCGTATCCGTAGGCGCTCGCCAACTCAGCGAATTCGATCACACGCTGCGGCTGTGGCTCTTCGTGAATTCGATAGAGCGAGGGAACTCCCAATCGCAGGAAGTGGCTCGCGACCGTCTCGTTCGCCAGCAGCATGAACTCTTCGATGATGCGGTGCGCGATATTGCGATCGGCTTTGAGCACGCCCGCGATTCGGCCCTCGTCATCAAATTCAAAGATCGATTCAGGCAAATTGAAATCAATCGCGCCGCGCTGTCGCCGCATCTTGATCAGGATCTGAGCCAGCTCTTCCATTGTCTTGAATAGCTCAATCAAATCGGCATAGCGCATTGCGAGTTGTGGATCGGCGTGTGTCAGGAGTTTATTGACATTGGTGTAAGTCATTCGCTCATTGCTGCGGATGACCGTTTCGCGCAGTTCGTATTTGACAACACGACCGCGATGATCGACTTCCATCAAGGCCGACATCGCCAACCGGTCGACTTGAGGATTGAGTGAGCAGATGCCATTTGAGAGTTTTTCAGGAAGCATCGGAATAGCGCGTTCGGGAAAGTAAACCGATGTGCCGCGCAGGCGTGCTTCCTGATCGAGCGCTGTTCCTTCTCGCGCGTAATAACTCACATCGGCAATATGGACGCCAAGATTAAAATTGCCGTTCTTCATCCGGCTAAGACTGATCGCATCGTCGAAGTCACGCGCCGTCTCGCCGTCGATCGTCACCGTGGGCACATCACGCAAATCGAGCCTGCCTGCGGTTTGTGTTTCGGTTACTATGGGAGAAGTTGCTTCGGTCTCTTTCAACACTTCATCTGGAAAGATGTGCGGCAGGTCGTGTTTGTGAATGACGATCTGAATGTCCATTCCCGGGGCATCGCTCGAGGCGCCGAGTTCCTCGATGACCCGTCCAGTGGGATTATTTCGGGCTGTCGGGTAGCTCGTGATTTCAACAAGAACGATCCAGCCATCGTCGAGCTTTGCGACCTCTTTGCTCTCAACCTCAGTATCAAAAGGGAATTTTTCATCGAGCGATTCGACCCACGATTCGCGAAAGCCGTGCTGGAGTCGCCCAATGATCTGCAAACGACCGCGTCGCAAGATCATCTCCACTTTCGCTTCACGGTCTTTATCCTGCGCGGTGCGTGAAAGGCCGGCGATCACAAGATCACCATCATACGCGCCGTTCAAATCTTCGGCTCCGACGCGGATGCGGCCACGAGCACGTTCTTCGACCTCTTCGGGAATGAAACTGATCATCTTTCGCCGCCGCTGTCTGATGGTGCCAATCAGGGCGCGAGACGAATTTGACCAGCGGAACTCCTGCCCGGAGCGGCGAAGTAATCCGACGCTTTGCAGACGCTTGAGAAGTTCGGTGATCGCTTTTTGCCCTGTCCGGCTGAGCTCGAACATTTCGGACAGGTCTCGCGCGGATAGAGAATCGGGGGCCTCTCGCAATGCCGCGATCACAGCGTTGATGTCGAACGGCATGGCGTTTTGATTGATCTGTTTTCGTCGACTCATGGGGAGAGAATACGAGACAAATGAAAAAGAGAAAACGGAACAAACGAAATAACGGAACAAACGGAAATTTTTAGGATTTTTCCGTTTGTTCCGTTATTTCCGTTTGTTCCGTTTTCCCTCTTCTTCTCCTTGTCAAGCCTGGTCAATCCCAATTATAACTATGTTGTTTCCTGAACGTACGAAAACCGCAATTCAACCACAACCGGGGATTCGATTATGGCAAAGGTAATCAAACTCGCATTTTGCCTTACTGTTATCTTTGGCTCAGGCAGACTGTTATTCAGTGATAGTTTCCTGTGGCTGACCGCTGCCCAATCCGCATCCGTTGATTTCCGGCGCGACATCGAGCCGATCTTTCGGGCGAATTGCTACCAGTGTCATGGCGCGAAGATGGCTTCCGCGCAACTGCGGCTTGACGTGAAGGCAACGGCGATGAAAGGCGGCATTTCCGGCGCGGTCATCGTTCCGAAAAATAGTCGGGAGAGTCGATTGCTGAAACGCATTCTGGGCGAGGGCGGAGAAGTGCAAATGCCCCTGGGTGGCGAGCCGTTAAAATCGGAGCAGATCGAGTTAATTCGAAAGTGGATTGATGAAGGAGCAGAATGGCCTGAAGACAATCCGCAATCCGCAATCCGCAATCCGCAATCTGATATCCCTAAACACTGGGCATTTGTCGCAGCTATGCGTCCGGCATTGCCGCCGGTGAAGACCAGAGCATGGGTGCGCAACCCGATTGACCAATTCATACTTGCCAGGATCGAGAAGCAAGGTCTGTCGCCGTCACCCGAAGCGTCACGTGAGACACTGATTCGTCGCCTGAGCCTGGATTTGACCGGACTGCCCGCATCGATCAAGGAGATCGACGATTTTCTCGCTGACAATTCGCCGGATGCTTATGCGAAGCTGGTTGAACGTCTTCTTGCCTCGCCGCATTACGGTGAGCGCTGGGGGCGATGGTGGCTGGATGCCGCGCGTTATGCCGACACGAATGGATTTGAGAAAGACCTGCCGCGTTCGATCTGGCCCTATCGCGACTGGGTAATCGCGGCATTCAACAAAGATCTGCCCTTCGATCAATTCACGATCGAACAACTTGCGGGGGATCTGTTGCCCGACCCAACGCTCGAACAGCGCGTCGCCACGGGCTTCCTGCGCAACTCAATGCTCAACCAGGAAGGCGGAGTCGATCCCGAACAGTTCCGCGTCGAAGGTCTGATTGATCGCGTGGATGCGATCGGTAAAGCCTTTCTCGGTTTGACAATCAACTGCGCCCAGTGCCATACGCATAAATTCGATCCGATTGTTCACCATGAGTACTACCAGTTTTATGCATTTCTCAACAGTGACGACGAACCTGTACTTGAAGTACCTGATGAGGCTGTCACCAAGAAACGCGCTGAGATTTTATCGAAGATCGATCAGATCGAAACCGATCAGATCGCGAAAACTCCCGATCTCGCTAAACGAATGGCCGAGTGGGAGCTGGGGACGCGTTATGATGAAGGCCAATGGACGGTCTTGAATGACACCGACATCTTCGCCGCATTCGGCGTGAAGTTTGACAAACTCCCGGATGGGTCCTTTCACGCAAAAGGAGACAACTCGACCAGCAACAACTACAAGATCACGGCGCGCACGCAACTGAAAAACATCACGGGTTTTCGCCTGGAGTTTTTGACTGATGCCAATCTGCCCCGTGGCGGACCGGGGCGCGCAGACGATGGCGGCTTTTACGTCACGGAATTTTCGGCCGATGCTGCCCCATCGGATAAGCCTGCAGCGGCGGCGAAAGTTGTTTTGAGCAATCCGACGACTGATTTCGAGTTGTCCGATTTTCCGGTGAAAAACGTCATTGACGACAACCCTAAAACTCATTGGAGCAGCGATGCCGGGCCGGGTCGCCGCAACGAGGATCGCAAAATGGTCTTCGCCGCCTCGCAACCCATCGGCTTCGAGGGTGGAACAGTCCTGACCTTCCAGCTCGCGCAGAAGTTCGATGAAAAGATCGACTTAAGAGGAGGCAAGCCAAATATCGGGCGTTTCCGCATCTCAGTCACGACTGCGGCAAATCCAAACGCCGATCCACTGCCTGCAAAAGTGCGGCGGATTCTCGCCGCCCCCGCCGATAAGCGTGCGCGCGCACAGCAGCGCGAGGTTTTCAGATTTTATCGTTCGACTGTACCCGAATGGGCTGAGGTGAATAAAAAGGTCGCTGAGTTGTTGAAGGAGTGGCCTTACGGAGCGACGACACTGGCATTGGCCCCGCGGCAATGGCCGCGTGAAACGCACCTCTTCAGACGCGGTGACTGGAAACGTCCGGGCGATCCGGTTAAGCCGGGGACGCCTGCAATTTTGCATCCGTTCCCTCAGGATGCGCCGCGCAATCGCCTCGGCCTGGCCAGATGGATTGTCGACAAGAGCAACCCGCTGACGCCGCGCGTGATCGTCAATCGCATTTGGCAGCAATATTTCGGCACGGGTTTGGTCACGACGCCGGAAGATTTCGGATCGCGCTGTGAAAAACCATCGCATCCGGAGTTGCTCGATTGGCTGGCGAATGAGTTCATGAATCCGACGTGGGAAGGTGAAGAAAATAAGACAGGGGGACAGGGAGACAAGGGGACAGGGGGAATAATGCGCAATCCGCAATCCGCAATCGGCATCCAGAATTGGCCGCAATCAAAAGGCTGGAGCATCAAACATATTCACCGCCTTATTGTTAACTCGGCTGTCTATCGCCAGTCGTCAAAGGTCAACCCTGCATTGCAGGAGACAGATCCTGCCAACATTCTGCTGGCGCGCGCGCCGCGATTGCGAGTCGAGGCGGAGATCGTGCGTGACATTGCCCTCACGACGAGTGGTTTGCTCAGCAGAAAAATTGGCGGGCCGAGCGTTTATCCGCCTATTCCGGATGGCGTATTGAATCTCGGTTACGGCGCGCCTATGCCATGGCCGACCAGCACAGGTGAAGACCGTTATCGACGCACAATGTATACGTTCTGGAAGCGCTCGGTGCCGTATCCAGGTTTGTTGGTCTTCGATCAGCCGAACGGCGATTTCTCATGCACTCGCCGCATCCGTTCGAACACGCCGCTGCAGGCGTTAACCACGCTTAACGATCAGATGTTTATTGAGGCTGCACAGGCTCTGGCCCTGCGCGTGTTCAAGGAGGGCGGCGCAGATGACCGCGCAAAGATGATCTATGCCTTCAGGATCTGCACCGGACGTAAGCCGGACGAGTTTGAACTGCGGCAACTCCTTGCGCTGTTGCAGGATCAACAGGCCTATTTCAACGGACGCACGGCGACGGCAGTATACGTTTCGTCATCGGATTTAAATAACCTGCCGGAAGATGTCGATCTGCATAAGGTCGCTTCCTGGACGATGGTGGCGCGGGTTTTATTGAATCTGGATGAAACGATTACAAGGGAATAGAGATGAAAAAGATCAACCGCCAAGACGCCAAGAACGCCAAGAAGGCGGCAAGACATTGGTGCTCTTGGCGTTCTTGGCGTCTTGGCGGTTGATCTTTTTCCGAGGAGGCATCAATGAACTTTAAAGACGAAATCAACCTCGAATACAAAAAGCTCCTGACCCGCCGGCATTTCTTCAAAGAATGCGGCATCGGCCTGGGGTCGATTGCGGTTGCATCACTGCTCAATGAAGAAATATTCGCAGCCACGCAGCAAGCGGTAAAAATAAACGATCCACTTGCGCCGAAGAAACCGCATTATCAGGCAAAAGCCAGGCGAGTGATCTATCTCTTTCAGGCGGGAGCGCCCTCGCAACTCGACCTTTTCGACTACAAGCCTGGGCTCGTCAAATACAACGGTAAGTCAGTGCCTCAGGAACTGGTCAAAGGCATCAACTATGCATTCATTAAGCCCGACGCCGGGTTGTACGCCTCGGAGTTCAAGTTTGCCAAGCACGGCCAATCGGGCGCAGAGATGTCGGATGCTTTGAAATATCTGCCCGAGGTAGCTGATAACATCTCGATCATCAGATCGATGATCACCGAAGCCATCAATCACGCCCCGGGTCAGATTTTTATGAATACCGGCTCTGTACAGTTCGGCCGTCCGAGCGTCGGCGCCTGGGTGACATATGGTTTAGGTTGTGAGACTCAGGACCTGCCGGCATTTGTCGTGTTGTCGTCGGCCGGCGGCACAAGCGGCGGCGCGGGCAATTGGGGTTGTGGATTTTTACCGACGGTCTATCAGGGCGTGCCATTCCGGCGCTCGGGTGATCCGATCCTGTCGCTTTCCAACCCTCGTGGGACCACGCGCGAAATGCAGCGCAAATCGTTAGACACCCTGAAACAACTCAATGAGCATCATCTGGAGCTGACTGGCGATCCCGAAATCGCCACGCGCATCAACTCGTTCGAGATGGCATATCGGATGCAGGAGAGCGCTCCTGAACTGATGGATTTATCGAAAGAATCGAAAACGACTTTGGAGATGTACGGCGCGACGCCGGGCAAGGCTTCATATGCGAATAACTGCCTGCTGGCGCGTCGATTGATTGAGCGCGGCGTGCGTTTTGTGCAGCTCTTCCACGAGGCCTGGGATCATCACACCGAAGTGGTCAATGGAGTCAAATCGCAGTGCAAAAACACCGATCAAGCTACAACCGCGTTGCTCAAAGATCTGAAACAACGCGGCTTGCTCGAAGACACTATCGTGATCTGGGGCGGTGAATTTGGTCGCACGCCAATGGTCGAGAGCGATCCTGACGCCAATCGCTCGAAGGGCCGCGATCATCACAACAAAGCTTTTTCGATCTTCGTCGCGGGCGGAGGATTCAAACCTGGAATCACTTATGGCGAGACAGATGAGCTCGGGTTCAACGTTGCCAAAGACCCGGTACAGGTTCACGACCTGCACGCGACTATTCTGCACCTGCTGGGGTTCGATCACACAAAGCTAACTTATCGCTTTCAAGGGCGCGATTTCAGGTTGACCGATGTTCATGGGATTGTAGTCGAAAAATTGCTTGCTTGAGGATAAAATGCTGGCAGGCCACCCGACCTTAAAATTGGAAAGGAGTGGCCATGGAAGTTATCAATCCTCAATTGAAAGAACTTGAACGCAAGCACGAAGAGTTGCGAAGCACAGTCGATCATATGCGTGGCGAACTTGATGAGATTAAGCGCACAACGATTTATACGGCGCGGCAAACAATCTGGCAATTCATCATCTTTGCGGTGACGATCGCAGTAATACTTGTCGGGGGAATTAAATACCAGTCAAATGTCTTACGGAACGAGATGAATATTCGTTTCGAAGCCATGGAAAAAACTTTGCGTAGTGAAATGAACCTCCGATTTGAAGCGATTGAGAATCGTATCGAACAGTCGGAGAAAAACCTGACTGAGCGCTTCGAGGATTTGAAGCAAGAGGTCCGTGCAAGCCGCAGGTAAGAAACTTCTTCAGCTATGTTGTATGAGCTTGTGCGTTTATCAAAACTAATGACTGAGAGAGGCATCTGCTCCCGCCGTGAAGCAGATGCCTTTATCATTCAGGGCCTCGTTTTGGTTGACGGCGTGGTTGTTAATCAACTCGGTATCAAAGTTTCTCCGGACGCTCAGATCACTCTCGCCCCTCAAGCTCTCAAACAACAAAACATTCTCGCATCGCTCATCTTGAACAAACCTGTTGGTTACGTCTCAACTCAGCCTGAGCCGGGCTATACTCCAGCAGTCAAACTCATCACTCCTGCAAATATGTTCGGCAAATCCGAGCTTAAACTACGGCCTGGGCATTTGAAAAACCTGGCAGTGGCCGGTCGTCTGGACATCGATTCACGAGGGTTGCTCCTCTTCACCCAGGACGGGCGAATCGCGAAAAAGGTCATTGGTCAACACAGCCGGATCGAGAAAGAGTACATCGTGCGCGTCGTTGGGCCGTTGCCCGACGACAAGTTGCATCTCCTGCGAGACGGGCTTGAGCTCGATGGCGAGCCACTGTTGCCGGCCCAGGTTGAGTGGATCAATCGAGACCAGTTGCGATTCGTTTTGACTGAAGGCCGTAAACGGCAGATTCGCAGAATGTGTGAGCTAGTCGGTTTGAAAGTTATCGGTCTCAAGCGAGTGAGAATCGGCAAGCTGAGGCTCGGCAATTTGCCGGAGGGAAAATGGCGGTTCCTCGCTCCTGATGAAACTGTGGATTAATCACACTAATAAGCTGATGTCAGGACACATTTTCAAAGTCAGGTTTCAGAACGTAATGCAAGGTGGAACACAAAAAAGGCAAAGAGAGCAAAAAAGACAAAAATTCTTGGCCCTTTTGCCTTTTTTTGCCCTTTTTGCCTTTTTTGTGTTCCACCTTGCATTACGTTCTGAAACCTGACTTTGAAAATGTGTCCTGACATCAGACTAAAAAGAGAAAAACGGAACAAACGGAAGAAAGCAAAAGGAACCTTTTGTTCCGTTTCTCTTCTTCAATTCATTACTTCGCGCGATCTGCGACCATCTGTTTGATTCGCTCGACGGCTTCCTGAATCGCTGCGAGAGAGTTCGCATAAGAAAGTCGCAGGTAGCCTTCAGCTCCGAACGCCGAGCCTGCGGTGGTCACGACTCCGTACTTCAAGAGCAGTTCATCGGCGGCTTCTTTGGAAGTGGCGAAGCCGCAATTCGCCATTAACCCTTTGATATTCGGAAAGGCATAGAATGCGCCTTCCGGCTTGCCGCACTTGATGCCCGAAACAGTGTTGAGCGCGGGTATGAACCAATCTGCGCGTCGCTGGTATTCAGCCAGCATCGTCTTGACCGATTGCTGCGACTGAGTGAGCGCGGCGATCGCTGCTTTCTGCGCGATCGAAGCAGCGTGCGTCGCCGACTGGCTTTGAATCTTGATCACTTCTGTCACCCAATCCTGCGGGCCGAGCGTGAAGCCGACGCGCCAACCGGTCATCGCATAGGTTTTAGAGAGCGAACCGGCGATCAAGACGCGCGACCGCAACTCAGGTGTCAATGCTGCCGCTGAATTTACTTCATGTGGCGGATAGACGAATTGCAGATAGCATTCATCCGAAATCACCCACAACCCGTTCTCGACGGCGACTTCGATGATTTTCCTGTATTCCGCCGGATCGATTACCCGGCCAGTCGGATTTGACGGCGAATTGATGATGATCAGTTTTGCTTTGGGTGTGATCGCAGCCTTGACCATCTCGGCAGTCAGATGAAAATCGGTCGATTCGGTATCGACGGGAATCACCTTGCCTTCGCCAAAATGAACGATCTCCGGGAATGAGACCCAGCATGGATTTTCGAGCAACACCTCATCGCCAGGGTCTATCAGTGCGAGCGTGGCGTTGAAGATACCCTGTTTGCCGCCGAGCACAACGCAGCATTGCTCAGGTATGTAATCCGACCCGAAATTCGAATTCATATAATCGCAGATGGCTTTGCGGAGTGGAGCGATGCCGCTGGCCGAAGTGTATTTGGTGAAATTTTCGTCGAGTGCCTGTTTGGCGGCGTCTTTGATGTGATCCGGAGTGGGAAAATCCGGCTCACCAACGCCGAGGTCAATTACTTTGACGCCCTGGGACCGCAGCTTTTCAGCGGCCATCACGACGGCTGCCGTTGATGACAGCTTTGTCATCTGTGCGCGTGTAGAGGCAGTAAATGCGGAAACGGATGATGCTGTAGTACTCATTTTGCTCTCGGGAAAAGATGCTAGATGCTAGATGCTAGATGCTAGGTGAGCGTCCTAGCATCTAGCATCTAGCATCTAGCATCTTTTAGTTTCTCTTTCATTCGTTTGATAACGGTCTCGGGCACCAGACCTTCGATTGACCCGCCTAAACTGAAAACCTCTTTGATCAGACTCGAGCTGATGTAGGAATTGTCCTCGGAGGCTACCAGCAGAACTGTTTCGACGTCAGGATTAAGACGGCGATTCATCAAAATCATCGGTAATTCGTATTCGTAATCCTTCACCGAACGGACACCACGGATGATGGCTTGCGCCTGGCGTTTGCGCGCGTAGTCGACCAGGAGGCCTTCAAATGGTTCAATCGTGATCTGAGTGAAATGCGGTGTGAGGACATCGCTCAGAATCTTCACGCGCTCATCGACGGAAAACATGGGCTGTTTGCCGGGGTTGACGAGGATCGCGACGATGACCTCATCGAAGAGGTTGCACGCTCGCGCAATGATGTCCAGATGGCCGTTGGTCAACGGATCGAATGATCCGGGGTAGATTGCGCGTCGTACCATAGGACTTTCCTTTCTACGAAGAAGGGGGATGGTAGCATA
>JAKEHZ010000191.1 GCA_022614735.1 Acidobacteriota bacterium
GCCCTTTCACGGCGGCAACACGAGTTCAAATCTCGTACGGGACGCCATTTAGAATCACAGGTATACGGCGATAACGGTGCTTAGATTTTACGGGGTAAGTCAAAGCCTTCTTCGTTCGCGTCTTGGTAGACGTTATGAATGATGTCGGGCTCAGTGATGATAACGTACGAATTTCACCCTATCCTTGAAACTAGAACTCCTGATGAGTCTTGGCTGTGGATGCTTCGGTCGTATTCTAATCAAAAACCACTATAGTCTATAAACCCTTTGTTAATCTGGTTGATCTTGCGGGCATCACGACGGAAGACACCTATGCCGTTGCGCGAGCCGTTGTCGTTGGTGTTACCCTCAATGGTCACTAGGCGGCCGTTGGTTGTCTCTATGACCATACCGGAATGTCCCAGCCCTTCACCTAAATCTATAATGAATAAAGAGCCGGGCCTGACGAGGTCCAGGTCGGCGATGGCCTCCGCCTTTGTGATACGCAAAACACCTGGTTTTCTTCCAGCTTTATTCCAATGATCCAGGACCCCGGCAGTCTTGATATGTGGATTGTCGCGCTGCAACAATTCAGCTGCCTTCAGGTAGCAGAAATGCGTGAAGGCTACACACCAGGCAAAGCTGTTGCCGACCGGATTAAGCCCGACAGCGCGCAAATACTGGTCGACCTCCCTACCGCGGTTCGAACCTAGCGGGTTTTCTCTGATACCTATTTGTGTTATAGCGAATTCAATTGCAGCTTTCACCAGCCGCGTTGAAGCCCGGGAATTTGAAGGTACCGACACGGCGCCAAACATAGCGCCCCAGGTGAGCGGCCCAACTTCACCGTCAATGCGAAGTGGCAAACCGCTTGCATCCGGGAAGCGAGCCTGAAATAGTTTGACAGCCTTCTTCGTCTTCTCTATGTCAAAGATGCCTGTTTCTTCAATCGGCCCGCAACCTACTTCATTCAGGCGATGCTGAATTGCCTTTACAATCACGCGGTCCGGATCGCCCGCCTTAATTATGCGTCCGGGAAAAGGCAATGGTACGACCCTACCAAGTGGAGTGTTAATACGGGAGTTTTGTGCCATAGGTGCTCCTTTCTGTCGCACAGGTAGTTAATAATCAATCAGACTCTTTGTTATTGAAACCGGCTGCACAGGCTTATTCGGGTGTATTTTAGAGAATGATCCCGAACAGAATTCGAACGCCCACCAACTGTCCGTTTTCATGCAATATATTAAGAGACATATCGGTTCTAGCCGACCCGAGGACAATGTCGGATGCGCTGATCGTGAGAGAAGTTTTAGTCGCATTCTTCACAAACGTCCATTGAACCTTTCCGCCGCCAGCGAATTCCAATTTGCCGTTGAAAGCAAAACTTGTTTGAACCCTTCCCTGACTTGTTGTTTGTTCAAAGGCAAACCCGACCGATAGCTTGATGCCTTTCTTGTGAAGCGCGATGAAGTTGCCCCGAAAAGAGATCGTCGAAGTCGTGCCGTCTGTCTTGGCGACTTTGAATTCGATATTGCCTGAAAAGTCTTTCTTATCAATTTCAGCTTTGATGGTCAGAGTTGTTTGCTTTGAAAGCACATCGCCGCTCTGCGACTTTTGCTGGTCCAGTGTATAGCTGAGAACGAAATCTTCAGAGACTTTCAGCAGCCCCATGAACTGGAGCCGGAACCTCTGCCCTTTCCTGTCATACTCGTACATGAACTGGTTGAGCGTGCGATTGACCGTCACGGCTTTGGGCAAGACAAATTCGTCATCGGCCGCGTTCAGTCTTTTGTACTTGAAGTTCAGCTTCAAAGCATCGTTCTCATCCTGCTTCCATTCGCCGGCAAATCCCAGGATGGATTCCTCGATGGTGTTCGCTCCCTTATCAAAGAAGTGATACATGAAGCGGCCGCGCTGGTCCTGTATGAATCCATCGATGACAGAGGTGACGCCGTTGATGGTGATACTCAAGTCATGCTTATCACTCAAGTCCCACTCGCCAGACAGCGAGAAGTTAAAGATGTTATTTTGGTCGGGGCGTACGATCAGAACTGCATCTCGCGTGGCGTAAAAAGGCCGGTTTCCGGTTTTGTGAAAATTGATGACCTCCCTCTCGCCGACATTGAGACAAAGTTGATTGTTCGTATTGAATTTCCAAACGATATCGTCGAAGAGGACCGTGCCGCCCGCGTCTTTCTTGACTACGATTTTGCTGTTTTTGTCCGTCTCCCATTTTCCTATGAGTTGGCCTGCCTGATTTTTGACCGGCCCGAAGACGTCGAGGTCAAACGTTTCAGTCCCTTTGGTGAGCTTGAAGCTTGCCATGGTCCTTTCCTTTCGCCTTGGTTAATCCGATATCGGGTTGGAAATAGAACCACGGGGAACACGGGGACACGGGTGAGAACCAAGAGATCTTGATCATTACTCTTTTTTCTTTCACTTCTCACCCGTGTCCCCGTGTTCCCCGTGGTTCTATTTCCAACCCGATACGGGGATTTAGTTATGGCTGTTTACAGTCACATTGGTAACCCGGCGCGTGAAGCGTGACTGTCAACGCTTCGCCGGAGGCGACCCGCTGCGATCAAAATGGGTTTTCCATCAGATCGAACGAGAAATAGAAACGCCCACGTCCTTTACCACTAACGCCGTCGCCAATCCCATAGGCCCAGTCCAGTCTGAGGGTCGCTTGTTTCGCAAATTTGAATCTGATGCCCAAACCCGGGCCGTACCGCACACCGGGTGGGGAGCGGAAGGTGCGATAAACACCCCCTATGTCAGAGAAAAAAGCCAGGGCCAGGCTGTCGCGCACCATCTTTCTCAATTTCTCCTGACCGCCTGTGGCAGGAACGAAAGCCGGTGCTAACAAACCACGCGCCCGCAGCCTGATTTCAGGTTGCACGCTCCACAGCCGCCGGCCTAGAGCATCGTCCTTCCGAAACCCGCGTACGGTTTCGCTGCCGCCGAACGAGGGCAACTCAACGACTGGCGTACGGTTACTCGCAATACTGGCGAGTCCTTTCACATTGAACTCGAACAACCGGCTTGCCCCAATGTGATAGGTCCCACCCAGGTTGAGGATAGAATAGACCGGCTCCTTTGCAGCTGCGCCCAGGCCGAGCTTCAGGAGCGAGGTCAATTCCAGATGGGCGGGGCGGTCGCCGCTGCGTTTGTCTGAGAAGAAGCGCGCGCCCAATTCGATGGTCGTCAGGTTCAATTTATCAACCGTCTTTTCTTCTCTGGTAAGGGTCACCGTCTGGCGCCTGACCACAGCCATCAAATCGAATTGCCTGGTTTCAGCGGGCCCAAGAATCGGTAATACTGCGCGCAGCATCACTCCGGTGCGCCGCTCATTTGTCATTACCCCACCGAAGAGCCGGTTACGTTCATACAAGCTGGAGCCCTCGATCTGCAGAAAGAGCGGGCGGCGATATGTGCCGCCTGGGCCTGTCCCAAAGAATGGCACGACACCAGCATAACTGAGATTGCCAATCGCCGCGCCGTTGCCTCCCGCCTCAAAACCAACATTGCCCGGCCCAGCCTTGAAGCATTTATACCCGCCCAACCCGCGCACACCCTGGCCCGGACGGTATTCCAGCCCGCCGAAAAAATAGTTGTTGTTTTGAGGGCAGACCTTGTACAGACTTGCTTCTAAGAAGGAATGCAGGTTGGGATGCCTGGTGGACCCATTTTTCGCGACATCCTCGGTCTTCATCAGCGTCAGATTGAAGAAATTCGCTCGTTCATTTTCACTCGGTATGGGAACCGGCATGTAATCAATCCCTCTGAGCGCCGCGCCGAGGCGTTGCACAGTAAAAAAGTTGTAGTGGAGCAAGACAGCGCGCACCGCCAGCCGTTTGGCAGCATCGTTTACGTCCGGCTCTGGCGCTTTCTTCAATCCGAGGGCGAGCGCTTCCTCTAACTCGTCTGCCGCCGGGCGGATCAAGTATTTCTTTTCGTTGGCCGCCTGCTCATTCCGGACAAACTCATAGAATTCTTTGCGGGACAAGGTGTGTTGCAATACCTTGTAAAGTTCATCATTGCCCACTTTAGGCAAGCGGATAAAGTCAATCTGCCGCTTCAGCACCTTGATTGTTCTCTTATCGTCATTGATGCCGCTAATTTCGAATTTGGCTTCATCACCCTTGTCTGTGTAAAAGTCCTCCAGCGCGGCGATCATCTCTTCCTGTGACCAGGGGAGGCCAATCAATCCGGCCTCTTCCAGAGCCGCAATCACGCGCGACTTCTCTCCTTCTGGTGTAACTGTGTCGGCCAGAGCATCGCCGGCGGTGCGTTTGGCCGACACGACAGGGTCAGTGACTCGATGGCAGAGCAGGCCGTCACCGTAGCGACTGTCCGGTGTTTCGCCCTGTTGAATTAAATTTATGGCGCTTTTACTGAGCCGGGAAGCGTCACCTTCACCTCCCAGCGAGACGCTGAAAGAGGCATTCAACGTGAATTGGGTGTCATTAAGAAATAACTCTCTCTCTTCCTCACCATTTGCTTTCCAAAATTCTTTGAAGGCCTTGATGACCGCCGGACTTTCCAGCACGGCAGTGCGCCATTGTTCGAAGAGTCCGTCTTTTTGGAAAAAGGGCGCGTAACTCCCGTTGTAGCTGCGCAGCCGCGCTGTCATTTCCAGACTGTTGATGGCTCGGCGCAGGTTGTCGAGTAGCACTTTCTTCCTCGTGTATTCATTGAAGGCTTTCTGAGATTCGGCCTGCACTTGCGCATCGGCATCGGCGGGCGGTTTGGGGGGCTCGCTCAACGGCTCATCCGGGAACAGGGTTGCACACGCCTCTTCATCAAAATATCGTAACGAAGCCAGTGCCGCATTGAGGCGCTTCAATAACCTTTTAAGTAAGGCATTGCTTGCCGGGAGCAGTGTACCGTCCGCGCTTTTTTGACACTTGAAGTCGAGACAAAACTTTTTTGTCAGACGCAGCCTGGCATCAGGCAAGGCGACCTGCGGTTTCCCATTTTTGAAAGTCAACTGGACAAGAAGCCTGCTTCGATCAGACTGCTTCATCTCTTCGGGGCTGATTGTACAAACCTTCAAATTTTCCACGGATTCCTGATCATGAGAAGTGACGAAGTATTCGCCTTCCAATGATTGAGTCCGAGCCAGGGGGGAATTAAAAGCGAGCAGGGCGATAAGAAAGATAGCTACTGAATAGGCACGGGGAATATTCCGGGTAGCGCACAAAATATAATGTTGATTATCCATGCCTTATAACCTCACATTGGCCTCCGCTCTGAGTCGCAACAGTTGGTAGTCTCCCTGAATCGAATTGATAAGCAGGTCGGCAAGCGTTCTTAGGGATAGATATCGTGGCCGAGCATTCGCGCTGCCACGAATAAGCATTAAGCTTTGCGCTATATTGATCGAATAATCACTTGGATCCCCTTTAGCCGAGTTCTACTTTTCATGTGATCTGCGTGGCCGCGTATATTCAATAAAGGAAACCCTATCCTGTTTATTACGGCTGAGCCGAGGCAATGCGGCGGAGCGCAGTATAGGGCTATCTCTGTAAACACGCAATAGAATTTTTCAAGAGCAAATTTTGGGGACTGAGATTAAGATTCCCGCCCGGAGGGTTAGATGCGGATTGCGGATTGAGAGCAGCTCTGATTTCGCGAATCCGCAATCCGCAATCCGTAATCCGCAATCTGCAATCAATATGTTCTATTCAATCCGTCACATCACACGATTCAGCTATAGCTCACCGATTTCCGAGAGACTTACCGAAGTGCGAATGCAACCGCGCAACGAGGGCAATCAACGATGCCTGAAATTCGAAGTGACCACTCAACCGCATGCGCGCATCCAGGGATATCGAGATTATCTCGGCAACATCGTTCATTACTTCGATATTCCGGGTCGTCACTCACAATTGAAGATCACGGCGGCTATCTCTATCACGAGACCGATTCTCATGACCGCTCCGAGGCAAATGCAACGCACGCACGGGTAGAAGCCTATTTACCGGAACTGGGCTGGATCGGTTTCGATCCGACAAACAACTTGATCGCAGGAGAGAGGCACATTCGAACAGCAGTGGGCCGCGATTATGCCGACGTGCCGCCCACTCGCGGTATCTTCAAGGGACTGGCCCAGAGTGAACTCAGTGTTGGCGTGCATGTCTCGCCGACTGAAGCACCGCCGCTCGTGGAAGAATTGCTTCCGGTCACGACGTGGATCGGACCTCCGGTTCTAGAAGAAGAGCAACAGCAGCAACAGCAGCAGCAATAAAGGAAGAAATCAAAAGGCAAAAGGCAAAAATAAAGAAGACCATTCTCATGAAATCAAAAATCGAAAAGTCGGAATTTACTTCTTTATTTTTGCCTTTTGCCTTTTGCCTTTTGATTTCTTCCATTGCCTTTTGATTTTCCACCTATTGGAACGCCACGCTGACCGGGTTCGCTAAATTATTATCGACCGTCATGCTGATCGTCACCTCACCACGCCCTCCCAGTGTGCGAGGTAACAGCACATTGACCTGATCCAAGCCGACAAAATCGTTCTGTGGACCTGCAAACTGCACCGGCAGGTCTACGTCTCCGACTCTGACATTAATTGCGCCGAGCGCGCTACGCCCACGGATGCCCGAGCCGAAGAGAGCCAGGAAGACCTGGTCGGTCTCAGCGCCGAATTCGATTGGGACGGGGACGAATTTGTTCTGCGCAGAGTCGAAGCGGGCAATCGGCTCAAAGCTCTGCGTGCCATCTGCCTTCATGCGCAAGATGACGCCTGCTGCGAGGCCATTCCCGTCAGCGCTGGCGGAGAATAATGACGGCGCAACTGTGCTGATAGTCACGACCCCGTCGGCAATGAGAATTCCATCGACTAGAACTCTCAGTGATGTCAGACCTGGCGCCGTGTTTCCCGGGATGAGCAGGTTGACTTGATTTGGTGAAACGAAGAAGAGCGAAGCGGGACGCGTAACCCCGCTCGAATCGATCACCGTCGCACTCGTCCCATCGATATTTAGAGGTAGAGGCTGTGATGGAGCCGGCTGTGTCGATTTCGCCAGCCCCTGGCCGAAAACGGCAGCGATGGCATTGGGCGAGAGACGCGGCGCAAAGTTGGCGGCTGATACGCTCGTCGCCCGACCAGCCTGGCGAATATTCAACTGCCGC
>JAKEHZ010000192.1 GCA_022614735.1 Acidobacteriota bacterium
CTTTTGCCTTTTGATTTCTTCCTTTCGCCTTTTGCCTAAGTTTGTGCGATCCGACTACAATAACCCAAAAGGTTATCTTGAATATTTAATGAGAGAGAGTTTGCTTCAATATCTGGCTTGCCCCTCTTGTGGGAACGAAATATCACTCACTGTTGATGAACGCGAAGGTCATGAAGTCATCTCCGGTGAATTATTCTGTCTGCGATGCCATCAGGTCTATCCAATTCGCGGCGGCATCGCACGTTTCACCGGCTTTGATAAAGACGATAAACAGCGCAGCACGGCTGAGAATTTCGGCGCACAGTGGCTGGCCTTCGATCATCTCGCCGAGCATCACGAAAAACAGTTTCTCGACTGGATTGCACCGGTCACGCCTGAATTCATGCGCGGCAAGGTCGTCCTCGAAGGCGGATGCGGCAAAGGCCGTCACACACGCTTGATCGGCGAATGGGGCGCTCGCGCGGTGATCGGTGTCGATCTGAGTGAAGCGGTCGAAGCGGCTTATCGCAACACAAAAGACCTCCCGGATGTCCATATCATCCAAGCCGACATTTACCGGCTGCCGTTAATAAAATCCTTCGATTACGCTTTCTCGGTGGGTGTGCTGCATCACCTGCCCGATCCGCGCGCGGGATTTGCCTCGCTCATCAGACATGTTAAACATGGTGGTGCGATATCAGCATGGGTTTATGGCCAGGAAAATAACGACTGGATCTTGAATTTCGTCAACCCGCTGCGCCAACACGTCACTTCAAAGTTGCCGCCGCGCCTGCTTTATTACTTGTCTTTTCTCCCAACGGCATTTCTCTTTCTCCTTCTCAAGATGATCTACTTGCCGCTGGGAAAGACGAAATTTGCGCGGCATCTGTTTTACGCAAATTATCTGAGCTACATCGCGCGCTTCCCTTTCCGCGAAATTCATAACATCGTCCACGACCACCTGACCGCCCCGGTGGCGTTTTATATTCACCGCGAAGAGTTCAACGATTGGTTCAAGGCGGCGGGTGCTGAGCGTGTCGAGATTCACTGGCACAATCGCAATAGTTGGCGCGGTTTCGCTTTTAGGAAGTCATCAGAAGGGTTGGGGGCAAGCTATGCAAAATGAGGCTCCTCCGTGGAAAGAGGCGATGCGCCCGATAAATTATGAAGTGATGTTCGATGTCGAGGACGATCACTGGTGGTTTATCGGTCGGCGCGCAATCGTCTTTGCACAGATTGAGGACGCCCTGGAAGCATCGCCACTGTTCAGACAAATACTCGATATTGGCTGTGGGACGGGCGCAACTATGGATCACCTGAGAGGCTATGGCGAAGTGCAGGGCATCGATTTATCGGAAATCCCCCTGGGCTTTTCGCGCCGGCGTGGGCACAATCGTGTTTTTTGCGCTAGCGCAACTGAATTGCCATTCGAAAACGAATCGTTCGATCTCATAACTGCGCTCGATGTAATTGAGCATCTAGATGATGACGTAAAAGGTTTGAGCGAAATCCGTCGCGTTTTGAAACCTGATGCGCCCGCGATAATCTTCGTTCCGGCTTTTCAAGCTCTGTGGGGCCCGAATGACGTCCAATCGGGACACAGACGACGTTATCGGATAGCTCAACTTCAAACGGCAATCGAAGCCGCTCGATTGAGCGTCGAGCGGATCAGTTATGCGAATATCGCGATGTTCATACCAATCTGGCTGGGAAGGAAGATGCTCACGCTGTTTGGGCGTCGAGAGCAGGCAGAAAATCGCATCAACCATCCATCGATCAACAAATTGCTCGCCGGCATTTTTTCGAGCGAGGCAAACTGGCTGCGCCGGCATACGCTTCCTTTTGGAGTTTCGATTGTCTGTGTGGTAAGAAAGAGAGAATACGAAATAAACGAAACAAACGAAAATGTTTAGACATTTTCGTTTATTTCGTTTGTTTCGTATTCTCTCAGGGAGAAATGAGTCCAGAACTTTCACTTTTTCTGCCCGTCTACGACGAAGAGGATAACCTCGAAGAGCTGCACGAGAAGATCATCGCTTCGATGGATAAACTTGGCCGCAGCTTCGAGGTCATATACGTTGACGACGGCAGCACAGACGGCAGCCTCGATCTGCTGAAGGCTTTCGCTGCGCGCGACTCGCGTGTGCGTGTTATCGCCTTTCGACGGAATTACGGCCAGACGGCCGCCATGGCAGCAGGGATCGATGCCGCGCGGGGCGAAGTGCTGATTGCGATGGACGCCGACCTGCAGAACGACCCGGCGGATATCGAACGGCTGCTGGCAAAGTTGGATGAAGGCTTTGACGTTGTTTCCGGTTGGCGCAAAGAGCGTCATGATGCATTCCTCACGCGAGTCGTGCCATCACGCATTGCCAACCGGCTCATTTCATTTATTGGCCGCGTCCCCCTGCACGATTACGGTTGTTCGTTGAAAGCCTATCGCCGCGAAGCTCTGAAAGGTGTGCATCTCTACGGCGAGATGCATCGGTTCATCCCCATCTACGCAAGCTGGGCCGGCGTGCGTGTCACCGAAATTCCGGTGGCGCATTATCCGCGGTTGGCGGGCAAATCGAAATATGGCCTCTCGCGCACAGTCAAAATCATCTTTGACCTGGTCACGATCAAGTTCATGGCGAGCTATCTGACCAAACCACTCTATGTCTTCGGCTGGGCCGGCGTTCTGGCCTTCGCGCTCTCTTTCGTCTCCGCCCTCTTCGCATTCCTGATGAAGTATACGGGCTGGCCGCACCCGGCATCCTTCATTCAAACTCCGTTGCCGGTGCTGGCCATGGTCATGCTCGTGCTCGGCATTCAGCTTTTCCTCATGGGTTTGATTGCGGAGATGCTGGTACGGACTTATCACGAATCACAGGGCAAGCCTATTTATACGATCAAAAAGAAGATCAATTTTGAGGATGATCAAGAAGAAGAGGGAATACGAAACAGGCGAAATTATCAGTACCGCGAGCGGTACTGATAACTTTATGATTTAAATCGATGTGTGGAATTGTAGGCATCATCAACCTCGATCGAGACCAGCCGGCCGACGAGCAAACGGCGCGCGCCATGGCGGAGGCAATCATCCATCGCGGTCCGGATGACGATGGCTTCTATTTCAAAAACAACGTCGCGCTGGGGATGCGACGACTTTCGATAATCGATCTGAGGACCGGTCACCAACCGATCAGCAATGAAGATGGTTCAGTGTGGGTCGTCTTCAACGGAGAGATTTATAACTTCCTCGAATTGCGCGAGCGTTTGATTGCGCGCGGTCATCATTTCCGCACTCACTCAGATACGGAAGTCATCGTTCATCTCTACGAAGATCACGGTGATGACCTCACTTCTCACCTCAATGGGATGTTCGCATTTGCATTGTGGGACGAAAACCGCCAACGTTTATTGATTGCGCGCGATCGAATGGGAGAGAAACCTCTCTACTTCACACAGATCGCGAACCAGGCTTTTATTTTCGCCTCGGAGCTCAAATCGCTCGTCGTCCATCCGCTCGTTGAACGTCGGCTCAATCTCCTTGCGTTACGGAAATACCTGCAATACGAATTTGTGCCTTCTCCTTACACAATGTTCGAAGGCGTGCATAAGCTGCGGCCTGCGCATCGACTGATCTTTGAAAAAGGGCAATGGCGGACTGAGCGCTATTGGCAATTGAGCTACGAAGACGAGCGATTGAAGATCGGCGAAGATGAAGCGGCCGAAGAGGTGAGGCGGCGATTGCGCGAGGCCGTGCGAATCAGGTTGATCTCTGATGTCCCTCTCGGTGTGTTATTGTCGGGCGGGATCGATTCCAGCTCGGTTGCCGCGCTGGCGTGTGAAGCTGCTCAGGGACGAGTCAAGACATTCTCGATCGCCTTCGAAGAAAGATCGTTTGACGAGTCATCCTATGCGCGCCTGGTTGCGGACAGGCTCGGCACCGATCATTACGAACAGCGGTTCACTGAGCGCGAGATGTTGGCAATAGTGCCGGAGATTCCCCGCCTGCTCGATGAACCGCTGGGCGATGGATCGTTGATTCCCACTTCCCTGCTCTGCCGCTTCACCCGCCATCACGTCACAGTGGCGCTCGGGGGCGATGGCGGCGATGAGTTCTTAGCTGGTTACCCGACTTACGCCGCGCATCGGATGACGGGGTATTATCGCGCTCTGCCGCAATTTGTCAGAAGCGGATTGATCGAACCCGCTGTCGAAAGTCTGCCGGTTTCAACCGAAAACCTCTCTTTCGATTTCCGCGCAAAACGTTTTGTGCGCGGCGCCGTTCTGCCGCCGGGGACGCGCCACACTGTTTGGATGGGATCGTTTGATGCCGGGCAACAACGACTTCTTTTAACTTCCGATGTATTGAACGCGTGGCACGACGAAGCGGTTTTCAACGAAGTGCGTAACTACGATTACGAGAACGGCTCCGGCAAAACCGGCATCATCGAACAGATGATGATGCTCGACGCCACGCACTATCTTTCCGAATGTGTTCTCTTCAAGGTCGACCGCGCGAGCATGGCCGCTTCGCTCGAAACGCGCGCGCCGTTTCTCGATCACACTTTCATCGAATTCCTGATGAAACTCCCGATCGATTTGAAGTTTCGCGGTTTAACAGGAAAATACATCCTCAAACGCGCGATGCAGGACCGCTTGCCCGAAGAAGTCATCAAAAGGCCGAAGAAAGGGTTTGGCATGCCCGTCGCCAAATGGATCAAAGGTGAACTGCAACCTCTTGTCCGTGACCTGTTTGCGCCGGAAAGATTGAAACGACGTGGGCTCTTCAATCCTGAATATGTCCAGAAACTGCTCGATGAGCACGAACGCGGCCAGGCCGATCATCGTAAGCTGATCTGGACACTTTTGATGTTCGAGATGTGGCCGTTAGCCAAAAGTTAGTGTAAAGTTTAATTTCTGGAGTCTGGAGTCTGGAGTCCGGAGTCCGGAGTCCGGAGTATAGTTTATGACTACGGATCATGGAGTCCAGACTCCAGACTCCAGACTCCAGACTCCATTTTTCTCTTAAAAAAATGACTGATCAAAAGGACCTCAACAGAACGACATCGACTCAACCGGCCTTTGGACCGCCGAAATCGATCATTCGCGAATATTTCGAGCAGGGCGTGATCACGGTGATCATGGCATTGTTCCTGATGACCTTTATCGCGCAGGCTGTCGCCGTGCCCACCGGTTCGATGCAAAACACGATCAACATTGGCGATCATCTTTTCGTCAATAAATTCATCTTCGGAAAATCGACGCCGATTCTTGGGCGGCTGCTGCCAACACGAGAGATCCGACAGGGTGACGTCATTGTCTTCAAACTGCCCAGCGATGCGAAGATAAATTATGTCAAGCGCGTCATCGGGCTTCCCGGCGATACGGTTCAGATCAAAGGTCGGCGCGTTTTCGTTAATGGCAAGGAACTACCCGAGCAACGCGTCATTGTCAGAATTTCCGATAGCAGATCGGCCCTGGAGGAGATCAGGACCGAGGAGGCGCCTCCAGGGGCGAAATACAAGGTTTATTACAGCGAACGCGATCGAGACGACGAAGATATCAGCGATTTTCACAGTATGAAATTTGGTGTCAGGGAGCCCTATCAAGTTCCTGAGGGCAGATATTTTGTAATGGGTGATAGCCGCGATAACAGTCTCGATAGCCGCTACTGGGGAACTGTGCCGCGTGAAAACATCTTCGCTCGAGCGCTATATGTGCATTGGTCGTACAATCCACGCGACCCTGAAAATACCAGCAGCGGCAATCGCATTTTGGATATGATTAAGAATGCCAATTGGAAACGGACTGGGACGGCAGTCAAATAAGGAGAGAATACGAAACAAACGAAAAACTGTTTTCAGTTTTCAGTTTTCAGTTTTCAGTGATGTCTCGCACCAGCTGAAAACTGAAAACTGTTTTTCGTATTCTCTTTGAGACAAGATTGAGAGTATGTTAATTTGAGCATCAACGGTCAGAAAGGAGGCCCCCATTATGACCAGAATGAAGGCCAAATCATCGGAACGACACCACCAAGGGATACCCGCGGAGCAATGGGACTTGCCTGCGACTTACAGCGCCGATGGAAAGCAGATGCTTCCCCTGCGTGACCTGACTGACCCGAATGTTTCAGCGCTCGCTCCGTCACAACTGACCCCGAACCAGCGCGCCGAGCTGGTGGCCAGGCGAATAGAGCTCCAGGCGGAATTCGAAGTCGTGATGATCGGAGCGGGGATGATCGACAAGAACCGTGCAGTTGCGGAAGTCAAGGCGCAATCCGATGTCGGGCGCATTCTAATTGAGGTTGAGCAGAGGGTGCTCAATAACCTGATGGATCAAGTTGCTCAGGAACGATCGGGGCAGGGGAAGCGATAGGAGAGAGGAATTATGGCCCGCCTGCCGCATCGGCGACAGCGCACCATCAGATTGGAAGTCACCGTCATTGCAATTGATTCCAACTTTGAGCCATTCACCAAAGCCGCTTTCGAGTATCGCCAGAAACACGTCTATCCTTACCTAGAAAACAAGGGGTTCAAGGTTGTGCGCTGCCAGGGCCCTCTGGCTCGCCGCTATTATGCGGCGCCTGCTGCTCGCAAACCCAATGTCGATTATTTGACCGGAGTGGGACATGGTACCTATGATACCTACACAGGCGATTATTACGATCCGATATTCAACATAGGCAACTACAGTCAGGAAGAGGTGAGAGGGAAGATCATCCATCTCCTCTCCTGTCAGGCCGCGCGCTCTCTCGGGCAGGATTTCGTTAATCAGGGATGCCTGGCCTTTTTTGGCTACGATGAAAACTTCATTTACCATCAAGAGGAAGCGGAAGTTTTCTTCGAATGCGATTCCGAGATCGATCATGGGTTTGCCGATGGGTTGTCGGCCGAGCAGGTTTACGACCGGGTAATAGCTAAATACGACCAGCGAATCACTGAAAAGCGCGCAGCGGGAAAACTTTATGTCGCAGCCATGCTCGAATTTGATCGCGATCATTTGCGGGCGCCTTCACTGTCTGTAATGTGGGGTGACCCTAATGCCAGGCTCGACGATGAGATGAAGAGAATACGAAACAAACGAAAATAACGAAACAAACGAAAAAGACTAATGCTTTTCGTTTGTTTCGTTATTTTCGTTTGTTTCGTATTCTCTCCTAACAACCCGATGGGAAAAGAATTATGAAAAGCAGGTTTCTATTGCCTGGGTCGATCATCATCCTAAGCGTCATCGCCCTGGTAGAGGACTTTCGACTCTCGCCAGCGCTCGGGGCGCAGACCTCGACGCCGAGTGAAGCCCAGCAAAAACGCGAGCAGCTTTATCGTCTCAACAATCTGGGCGTCGCGTTCATGGAGCAATTCAAACATGAAGACGCGGCGAAACAGTTCAAACAGGCATTGTCCGGCGATCCGAACTTTGCCCTCGCGCGGATCAATCTGGCTCTGGCCCACTTCTTTCTGAACGATTCACGCTCGGCGGTTGAAGAAGCCAGGGCTGCCGTGAAACTGGCGCCGAATAGTCTTCACGCGCATTACGTACTGGGCGCGGCTCTTCGTAACGAGAAGCTCTACGACGAGGCGATTGTCGAGTTCAACAAAGTCCTTGCCCTTGATCCTCAAGACCCGGCAACGAATATCCAGGTCGGACAGATCCATGCGCAACAGCAAAAGTATGAACAGGCCATCGCCGCCTTCCGCCGCGCACTCGATGCGGAACCCTACAACGCAACAGCCGCCTATAGCCTGGCGCAAGCACTGCTCCGCAGTGGCAATTCGGCGGAAGGTCAGAAGCTGCTGGCCAGGTTCCAGCAGTTGCGTTCGTCAGGTTATGCAACGACGCTTGGAAATGTTTATGGTGAGAAGGGCCGTTATGCCGAAGCCGTCATCAGCACCGGCGCTGAACCTGAGCTGATTTCAAAGGATGGGGCGAAGGTCGGTCTTCTTGACGCAACCGCAGGTATCAACGTCAAAACAAGCATCACCTTCCTCAGCCAAGTCACGGGCAGCAAAATCAGCAAAGCCGATTTCAACGATCAGACGAAGCGCAATCTGATCGCGCCATTCAGTTCGAGTTTGGCCCTTGCAGATTTCGATAACGATAAACATCCCGATCTGTTTGTTTCAGGTATTGACGGCAGTGGCAAGCCGTTCGTGAGGCTGCTTCATAATGATGGTGGCAAGTTCAGCGATGTGACGGACAAATCGAAAATCTCGGCCGGCAATCCCGTGAGTGGCGCCGTCTTCGGAGATTTCGAGAACGACGGCAAGACAGATATTGCGGTCTTCGGTTATCAAACGCTGGCGCTGTGGCGCAATAACGGTGATGGCACATTTACCGACGTCACGGCGAAAGCGGGACTGCCCACCAACCACAGTTCGTGGACGATGACCGCAGCCTGGGTTGATGTCGACCACGATGGCGACCTGGATCTCTTCACCGGTAACTTCGCTGATCTGAGCAAATGGCCTGGTAACAGTGATACGGCTGTTTTCCCGGACGATTTCCCCGGCGAGGAGAACAAGCTATTCCGTAACAACGGCAACGGCACTTTCACCGATATTACTGCGCAAACAGGTCTTGGTGGCGGCAAGAATAAAACGACCGCAGTTGTCTGCACCGACTTCAATAATCAACGCGACATAGATTTCCTCGTCGTGAACTACGGCGCTCCCGCGCAGCTTTTCAGCAACCAGCGTGATGGTACGTTTAAAGAGGTGGCTCAAGAGGTTGGTATCAAATTCACGGGCAGATCATTGGGCGTGGCGGCAGGCGATCTCAATAAGGATAATTTCGTCGACTTTTACTTTACGGAGATCAACGATAAAGCCACGCAAAAGGATGGGGGCCTGGAGATCAATTTCCCAGCTCTGTTTCTGAGCGACGGTAGAGGCGGATTCAAACCGGGATTCACTCTCCCCCTTCAGGGCCGCGTTGGAGTAAGTTTGGCCGCGCAGTTTGCGGATTACGACAACGACGGCTTACTCGACATCATCGATCGTGGTTTCAGCTCGATCCATGTCCGGCGCAACTCAAGCCAATACAGTGTGACGTTCGGGGAAAATCTGGCGCCCGGCAAAGCCCTCTTAGATAATCGCGCATTTGCTTTAGGCGATATTAACGGCGATGGCTCGATTGATCTGGCCGCATTCAAATCCGACGGATCTCTTGTTGTCTTACGAAACGAGGGCGCAGGTAAAAACTATGTCGCCCTCAGTCTCACCGGCAAAACAAGCAATCGCAGTGCGATTGGCGCAAAAGCCGAATTGCGCAGCGGCAGTTTGCGGCAGAAGCTCGAAGTCTACGCTTCCTCGCCCGCTCCCGCTCCTGCCGGTGTTATCTTTGGCCTCGGCTATCGCACCGCCGTTGATGCTCTGCAAATCCTCTGGCCTGCAGGTGTCCTGCAATCTGAGCTTACCATCAAAGCATCATCGGATAACGGCTTCGAAGAGCTCGATCGCAAAGGCACATCGTGCCCGCTGCTCTATGCCTGGAACGGGAGTGAGTACAGCTTCATCACCGATTTCCTGGGAGGTTCGGCAATCGGTTATCTGACTGCGCCCCGTCAGTACAACTATCCCGACACAGATGAATACATACGCGTGACAGGTGACCAGCTCAAAGAACGCGATGGTCTGCTCTCGCTCCGAATGAACAATCAGCTCGAAGAAGTCATCTACTTCGACGAGGTGAAGCTGCTCGCGGTAGATCATCCCGCGGACACGGAAACCTATCCGAACGAAAGATTGATGCCGGCACCGCCGTATCCCAAATTCAAAATCTATTCGGTCAAATCGCCGCGCCCGCCTGTCAGTGCAGTCGATGAAAAAGGCAGAGATATTCTGCCGCTGATCAAAGAAATTGATCGCCTTTATCCCGATGATTTCGAGAAGTTGCGGTTCAAAGGCTACGCCATGGAACACGCGATGACCCTGGATCTCGGCAATCTCAAGAGTGCCAACCATGTCCTGCTGTTGATGACGGCGTGGATCGATTACGCCGACTCGACATCGAATTTAGCCGCTTCGCAGGCGGGTGCGAAGCTTATCCCGCCCTATGTGCAGGTTAAGAACAGTGAAGGCGAATGGGAGACGGTGATTTCACAGATGGGCTTCCCCGCCGGTCTGCCGAAGACGATGACCGTTGACCTAACGGGCAAGTTTCTCACCGACGATTCCAGTGTGCGCATCGTAACGAGCATGCGGATTTATTGGGACCAGATTCTCGTTTCTACCCACAACGGCGACTCGCCGACCAAGATAACCACGCTTGAACCGGTGCGCGCCGATCTGCGCCATCGTGGCTTCCCGCGCGAATATTCTCCGGACGGGCGAATGCCACTGATTTACGACTACCGCACAATCGAGCCGGCCGCGCCCTGGAAAACCCATCTGGGCAATTACACTCGCTATGGAGATGTGCGTGAATTGCTGCTTGCGCCGGACGATATGTATGCCATAACACGCAATGGTGATGAAATTCAGGTCGATTTCGCTGCTCGTGCGTTGCCTGCATTGCCGGAAGGCTGGAAGCGCACATTCCTCGTTTTTACCGATGGCTTCGGCAAAGATATGGACATCAACTCAGCGCGACCCGACACGATCGGCGAATTGCCTTATCACGGAATGAAGAGCTATCCGTATTCAACAACGGACTGCTATCCGGGGACGAAAAAGCACGAGGAATATCTGCGACGCTACAACACGCGTACGGTAAATAAATACAATTGAGAAGGCGGAAGGGAAAACGAAACAAACGGAAAGAGAAAACGGGTCAACAAGAAAGGGCGGAAATACCGGAACAAACGGAAATTCTCTAGGATTTTTCCGTTTGTTC